>JBBRRL010000236.1:0-4616 GCA_038200775.1 Nitrospirales bacterium | reverse complement strand
GTCTCTTCGTCGCGGATGTAAAAAGCTTCTCCGCTGCCATCGGTCACCGGATCGTTATACCATGGAGTCAAGCGGAACTCGTGCGCATTCTCACTCCAGGTATACCCCACGCCGTTCTCCGAGATGACGGCTCCGAATTCAGCATTCGCTAAGATATTCACCCAGGGAGCTGGCGTCATATGTTCGCGGCTCGTTGTAATCACGTACTCGCGCCCATCGGGAGTGAACCCTCCCAATCCATTGAAGAACAGCAGATCACCTCGAGGCATCTCTTCGGCAGATGACGGCTCGGGGCGAGAGCTTCTGGTGGGGGCAAAGCGTGGGACAACCGTTTCCACAGGACTCCGGCGGCCGACCTGGTCCGCAAGGGGGCCTTCGCTGTCGAGAATGATGGCCCGGGCCACGGTTTGGATCAAAATCCGGTCCTCGTTCGAGATTTGCTCCTCGGGCCGGACAAAGATGCCCCCGGGTCTATCCGGTGTGCTCGCCCCAACCCACGTGGGAATGAGTCCCATGATTTGATCATGTAATAACTGCCTGTATCCGGCGTGATCTTCATTCCAGATCACCAGATCGACCGACAGGCCCTTTAACCGCCAATACGCGTGAGCTTGAACCATCTGGCGGACAAGATCGATGTTTGCTGGGTCGCCTATTCGCAAGAGCACGATCGGCAGATCCCCCGAGATGGCATATCCCCAGAGCCCGGATTGTCCACGACGGTTCTTGGTAAGCACGGCAGGCTCGGCGCGAAGCAATGGACTGGAATAGAGGACAGCCCCGGCAAGACGACCGTAGAGCTGTGCATCCTCCTCCGTAGCATTAATCTGCCGCAGGACGACCTGACTATGCGTCCATGCCAAATCCAGGACGCGATCGGCCAGCCGCCGATCCTGATATTTTTCAACGAGACCCAGGCAGACATCGCGCGTCTCGGCGATGCCGGACACGATATTGACCGTCGCCGTCTCATCCGGTTCCAGCGTGATACGGCAGCGGATCGCGACGATGGGATCCAGTACGGAGCCTTGGGTGCCCGAGAGCGACAAGTCTTTGAAGGCTTGGGGCTTAGCCAGTGTATTTCCCCGCCCGATAAACCGCATGCGATCCGTCTCGTACGAGATCTCTGCAGGATTGGTCCCGTGCACGGCCATGAGGTGAAGCATCCAGGGCGTCCGCTCGTCGGCAGAGCGTGGCCTGCGTGTGCAGACGATCGCCTGTCGTTCGGGAAGGATCTCCGTCTGAACGAATAAATTACTGAACGCAGGATGCAGCGCGTCTGCCACCGGCGATGCGAGAACCACCTCGGCGTAACTTGTGATATCGACGACCCTGCGGCCCCGCGAGGCATTCGTGAGCTTCACTCGTCGCAGTTCGATGTCATCCTCCGGAGACACGGCGATCTCCATGTGCGTTTCAATACCCTGGTGGCGACAACGGAACTCCGCGCGCGCCTCAGAGAATATGACCTCATAACTCTTCACTTTCTTCAGGGTCGGTTGATACGACGTTGACCACAGCTCTCCTGTCGTGACATCGCGGATGTAGCAAAAGGTGCCGTAGTTGTCGCAAGTACTGTCCTCACGCCAGCGTGTGACGTCGAGGTCCTTCCAACGACTGTACCCACCGCCGCCGTTCGTGGCCATGACATGGTATCTGCCGTTCGACAATAACTGTACTTCGGGTACTGGCGTGTTCGGCGTGGTAATGATGCGGACCGGCGACTGAGACCCGCCTGAGGTTGTCGATAAGTCGAAGAGCTCGGCCGTATGCGAGTAGAACGGCGTAGATTTCGGAATGCGTTCCTGGAGCAATAGCGTCGTGGCCTGAAACAACCGATCCGATTCAAATCGTTTCTGCATCGGACGGTCGAGAAGGATATAGGCGAGGGAAAGTAAGCTCATGCCCTGGTGATGTGCCATGAAGGATCGGAGGATCGCGCTCGACTGGCCACGTGGAAGCCGGGACGGAGTATAGTCAATGGCTTCATAAAAGCCGTACTGTCCTTCAAAACCCTCCTCGGTTAATCGCTCCAGATTAAGACATGCCTCCTCAGGGGCGACCATGAGCGCGAGCGCGGAGGCGTACGGCGCAATTACGAGATCCTCCCCTAGACCCCGTTTCAACCCCAGCCCCGGGACTCCGAAGGCGCGATACTGGTAATTGTGGTGACCATCGATCGTGTTGTAGCCGGATTCTGACATGCCCCACAGCATCCCGCGCTTTCGCCCATACTGAATCTGTGCGGCGACGGCCGCTTTGTAGGTTTGGTCAAGCAGCGTATTTTCGTACGTCGGCATGATCAAGAGTGGCATCAGATACTCAAACATCGAACCACTCCATGACACGAGCACGGGATCTCCACCGGCGGTGGTCAACAGACGTCCCAGTGCAAACCAGTTCTGCTGCGGGAGTTGCCCCTGGGCGATACCCACAAAGCTACAGAGTCGCGCTTCTGAGGCGAGCAAATCGTAATAACTCGCATCGCGCCGGCGTTCGCTGACGTTGTAACCGATGGCCAGCAAGTGTCGGGCTCTGTCGTAGAGAAAGTCATATTCGACACTGGCGAATTCGGCGGATTGCGCGGCGAGATGTTCGATGGCCGCGATTCTGGCCCTAGCGCGGGACCCCGCTACCGCAAGTAGCCCCTGCAACTCGCTCTGCTCTGGCGTGGGTGCCGACCCGGGCAGCGCCTCGGCCGAGACTGGCCACTTCATCTCAAGGCTGGCCAATTCCCGTAGGGTCGGAATCGCAAGAGTGCCGAGAAATTCTCCCAGGGGTCCATTGGAGCCGGTCATGGTTGTCCAAGGAGCCAGCCAAGTCAGCTCATCCTGCATGTCCTTGCACTGTCGGACAAGAGCCTGGGCCCAGTCCCTGCCTTCGCCGTCGGATCCGCCAGAGAACGACTCCGCCACCTCCACAGCGTGCGCTGCCAGCGTGTCGAGGCAGTGACGGGCTGCCGCGAGGGTGGCCGGTGGCGAGAAGCACGCGAGTTCGAGGTCATCATTAAAGGCAGTCAATGCAGCGGACTGAACACCGCGGGCCGTGTCGGCTAATATCCCGGCCATATCATTGAGTCCGTCTAGCAATCGGCTTGCTACGATCTTATCATCGGCCAGAGCGAGGAGACCCGGCCGTAATGTCAGGAGAAGCCCTCCGAGATTCCCGCTATCAACCGTAGAGACGTACAGAGGAAAAAGTGGTTTCAGGGACTGCGTATCGTACCAGTTATAGAAATGACCGCGGTGTCGTTCTAGCGCATCCATTGTGTGCAGCGCATTCGTCGTGCGCTCGATCAACTGTCCGGCTGAAATATACCCGAAGTCGTAGGCCGAGAGATTGGCGAGCAGCGCCAATCCCATGTTTGTGGGGGACGTTCGGTGGGCCACCATCGGCGCCGGGTGTTCCTGAAAATTATCAGGCGGCAGCCAGTGGTCTTCAGCACCCACGAATGTTTCAAAGAACGCCCAGGTCTTGCGCGAGATCTTCCTGAGAAAGACTTCCTGCTTCGCCGTCAGCCCGGCGCTCCGCCGGCCCACAGGCCGGCTCATCCACCATGCAATGCCCGGGGACGCATACCACAGGCCAAGAATCGCAAAAGCCGCTGGTAAGGCGGCGGGCCGCGCAACCAACAGATACAAGCCCACGGCGGCAGCGGTCAGCGGGGCGACTGCCATTGTCCGACCACTCGCGATGATGTCCGTGCGACGGTCGCGCTCCTTCTCACCGGATATAGCCCATTCGAGAAGTCGTCTGTGTGAGAACAGCAAACGCCAGGCGGTCCGCGCAATCGCATTCAGGCTGACGCTCGCCTCATAGGGCAGACACACAAGCATGAACAGCGCCTGCGCAGTGTGATGGCCGGCCGAACTGAACGCTGTAGCTACATGATGACTCATCAGCACGTCCGGCGGTTTCCGAAAGATCTCCAGAATCGAAGCAACTAAAGATGGAGCAAGAATGATCCCGAGCACGGCCAGCGTCCAAAACCAAGGCGTTGATAAGAGGGTCCACCCTAAGACCAATAAGATGGTTAAGGCGGGAGGCACAAGGCTACGCCTCAGATTATCAAGGATCTTCCATTGAGATAGACCCGAGAGACAGTTTTTCTGACTCCGCCCGCCAACTCCTGGGACTCTCGCCAGTAACCATCGCGCAAGCTGCCAGTCTCCGTGAATCCAACGACGGCGGCGGTTGATGTCGGTGCTGTAGCGCGATGGATACTCTTCATACAACTGCACATCACTCAACAGTCCTGCGCGCGCATAACATCCTTCCAGCAAATCATGGCTGAGAATGCGATTCTCCGGAAAACGTCCCTTGAGCGCGCGCTCGAAGGCATCAACGTCGTAGATCCCCTTGCCGATAAATGAGCCTTCACGAAAGACGTCCTGATAGACATCCGAAACCTCTCGCGTATAAGGGTCAACCCCGGGCTCGCTTCCACAGAGCCGAGCATAGCGGGACCGGTCCGTGCTCGGAAGGCTCACTGCCACCCGTGGCTGCAGGATGCCGTACCCCTCAGTTACACGCTGCTGGGCCTCGTCATACTGCGGCCGATTCAGGGGGTGGGCCATCGCACCTACAAACTGCCGGGCGGCATCGCGCGGCAGTTG
>JBBRRL010000235.1:0-4649 GCA_038200775.1 Nitrospirales bacterium | reverse complement strand
CTGAGTTGGGGTCGGGGGGCGTCAATCGTCGTGCGCTTGGTGGCTTAGTAGGAGTCACGTCCGGATTTATGGCCATCTCCGGATCGGGGTTATTTTTTGGAGGAACCGCAGTATGCGGATCCGGAGACGGACCGGGGTTGGCCTGAATCCCGGGATCGATGCCCGTTTCAGGAGTCCTAGGCGGCGCGGCTGTCGGACTTTCGCTTTTTACGTCAACTGCCATAAACTGTAGTGAAACAAACATCGCAACCGCGACCAAGGCTCTCATCACATATCCCCTTTCTGTCGGTTCAAGTCGAAGCGCGAGAACGGTAAGCCAGTCATCGATCTCGCAACGTTCAGGGTACAAGATGTGAAGGGACCCGATCTGATAACCTGATCGGGGCCCTAATCATCAGATAGACGTTAACATATCAGTCGATTACTATACCTCTAGCGTCACGCGCCTGGAGGACCTACGGGAGGCTTGGCCGGCTTGATCGACAAGGCCCGTCCCTCCGGGGTAAACTCGGCTTTAACTCTATCGCCCACCTTGTAATTCCCCTGAAAAGCCGTGTCCTTCGCAAGATTTAGGCGGATTTCTTTTCCGGCCGAGTCTTTTACCACAAAAAACTCTTTGTTGACGGTCAGAACATGCCCCTCAGTGGAATACGCAGGAGTGGATTTTTTGAGTGTTGCAATATGCATCTCAGGGCTGACGACTGCTTCAATCCAGTCGCCTTCCATGCCTTTATAGTCGTTTTCGAACTTGGTACTCCCGTCGCTTCGAACCGTCACTTGCGTCCCAGGGGACGTCTCAATCGTATAAGACCCGTCACCAGCTTTCACTACTTTGCCTCGCACCATCTCCGCATCCTGCTTGGAGAGTTGCTCGTCCCCAGTCTGCGGAGTATCCCCTGAGGGCTGACCGGTCGAAGGCCTATCAGCCGCGTACAGCGGCGCAGCGAGAAGAAACGCGAAACACAGTATCAACATGCCGCGACCAATCGTTTTGATTTTCATAGCCTGCTCCTTTGGCTTATGTTTTGTGCATCGGACGGAGTTTTCATAGAGCGTTATGGCAACGCTTGACCCGGTTAATCCATGGGGCTCTCCGGCTGGAGGCCCATCTGCCGATCTGCTGCACTGTGCATGGAAGCGAGCCCGAGCACAATGCCAATGGCCACTGTCCCGATGCGACCTACTTGGCTCCTCATGATGGGACCTCCTTTTTTAACATTGCTGATCGCCGAGTTGTAAAATAGCATGATAAGTGACAGGCTATCCCAGCGGAAAATTTGCGCAAGCGACAAAAAACGAGGCTGCACGGTGAAAATGTCCTCCATTAATTGCCAGTCAGATCATTAACCTTATGACAACCTTATGACCTCCAAAAATACTGTGTGACGAATGTCGTAAGGGCATAACCGAACACAAAACAAAGTCTGTTCTATATTACGGTTTGCGAAGAGCCATGCGACTACAAGGAGCGCCCTATGTCTGAAACAGTGGCAGATCTACTCGTCGAGAGACTCATCCACTGGGGAGTAGAGGTGATATTCGGCCTCCCAGGAGATGGCATCAATGAAATCTATGAATCACTGAGAACCCGCAAAGACCGAATCAAATTAATTCAGGTCAGGCATGAGGAGGCCGCGGCTTTTGCGGCATGCGGCTATGCGAAGTACTCTCACAAATTAGGAGTCTGTCTTGCGACATCGGGTCCGGGCGGTATCCATTTGCTAAATGGTCTGTACGACGCGAAACTTGATGGTCAACACGTACTCGCCATTACCGGGCATACCTTTCATGACTTGATCGGGACCCATTACCAACAAGATGTCGACCTCGACAAGCTGTGCATGGACGTGGCTGCCTATAGTCAGCGCATCATGGGACCGGCGCATGTAAATAATGTCGTGGACGCAGCTATTAAGATTGCACTTTCCCGGAGGACAGTCGCGCATATTACGATCCCAAAAGATATCCAAGGGTGGTCGAAAGGCGATAGCCATGCTTCTCCAACCAATATTCCCAGGCACAGCGCCGGCGCGTATCATGAGGCCTTATCACTGCCTCCTCAGAGATCGATCGAGGAAGCGGCTCGTATAATCAATAGTGGGTCGAAGGTCGCTATTCTCGCGGGGCGCGGTGGTCTCACGGCACGGGAAGAAATCCTTCAACTGGCTGAAAAGGTCGGGGCCCCGATTATTAAAGCTCTGCTTGGAAAAGCTGTGGTCCCCGATGATAGTCCCTACACCACCGGCGGTATCGGCCTGTTGGGAACTGCGCCATCCCAGGAAGCTCTGGCAGAATGCGATACTCTCGTGATTTGCGGCAGCAGCTTTCCATATCTTGAGTTCTACCCGAAACCTGGCCAGGCACGCGCGGTTCAGATCGACGTTGACCCAGCCCGTATTGGGCTACGCTACCCGACCGAGGTTGGCCTCGTGGGGCATTGTTGGGATGTCCTGAGAGCCCTTCTCCCCTTGGTGGAGACTAAAACGGAACGCAGTTTTTTGCAGACGGCACAGGAGCGCATGAAAAAGTGGAACCACCTTATGGAAGAGCGTGGCACGCGAACCGACATGCCGCTCAAGCCACAGGTCGTTGCACGACAGCTAAATAGCTTCCTTGCAGAGGATGCCATTGTCTGTTGTGATACCGGCACTGTTACAACATGGGCAGCGCGACACATCCAGATGAAGGGAAACATGCAATTCTCTGCCTCAGGGACACTTGCCTCGATGGGCAACGGATTGCCCTATGCCATCGGCGCCTCGGTCGCATATCCCGGCCGACAGGTCGTCTGCTTCGCGGGTGATGGAGGATTCACCATGCTCATGGGGGAACTCGCAACGGTGGTGAAATATAACCTCCCGGTCAAAGTCATTGTTCTGAAGAATAACGTATTGGGAATGATCAAGTGGGAGCAAATAGCTTTTGAAGGCAATCCCCAATACGGCGTGCAGTTGCAACCGATTGACTTCGCTGCATTCGCACGCGCGTGTGGGGCGGCTGGCTATACTGTACAGGATCCGGCTGACGTGCACGACGTGTTACGGGACGCGTTCGCGCACCCGGGGCCCGCCCTAGTTGAAGCCGTCGTGGATCCGAATGAGCCGCCCTTGCCGGGAAAGATCACGACCCAGCAAGCCTGGCATTTCATGGAGTCCATGGTTCGGGGTCAAAAGGACCGCTGGGACCTGATCAAAACGGTCATTGAAAATAAAATTCGCGAGGTCGTATAGTAAAGATTCCCTTGCCTTGTCAAGACTCACACACTATATGTTCCCGCCAGATCGCCCCCGCTAAAACAATACCTAAGCATTACGCATAGGATAACACCTAGTCCTTTTATTGTACTTCCGTAGGATAGCCCTTATGGGGAATGCTTGGTACACTCTCTGTTCCCGAAATCCTGTCGGTCCCCCTTGACTTTGTCTCTGGAGGAAGCTATGCGCGCCCGTAATGCCTTAGGGATTCTGGTTGTCTGCGTCCTCTCCATTGCCGGTTGTAACCAATCATCCCCCGAGGCTCAAAAGGCGAAACACCTTGAGCGCGGCCTCTCCTACTATGACAAGGCAAAGTATCCCGAAGCCGTCATCGAATTTAAAAATGTTATCCAGCTCGACCCAAAGAATGCAGATGGCCACTATCGCTTAGCCCTTTCCTATCTAAAGCTCAATACGCTCAATGACTGGCAGGCGGCTTTTGCTGAGTTGACGAAGGTTGTCGAGATAGATCCAGGCAACCGGGACGCGCAACTAAGGCTCGCGGAGCTCTACCTGCTAGCCAGGCAACCGGACAAGGCCCGCGAACATGTGGATGTCGTGCTTACCTCCACCCCTCAAGATAGCGAAGGGCTGGTGCTCCGCGGTAAGAGCCATATTAATGAAAAGGATTATGAGGAAGGAATCCGCGACCTGAACAAAGCAATCGAGGCAAATCCCACCAATATCCGAATCTATATTGACTTGGCGCTCGCTTATACCCGGAAGAAAGACATGAGCGCGGCCGAAGCGACAATACGGAAAGCATTGACTGTGGACCCGCGTTCCACCGATGCGCATCTCGCTTTGGGAGACCTTCGCATGATGGCAGGGAAAAACGATGAGGCCGAAGCAGAATACAAGCGAGCGTTGGAGATCAGTCCTGAGAATACCGCCCTTCACGTCAAACTCGCGGGCTTCTACCAGCTCACTCAAAAATGGGACCAGGCTGAGGGCGTCTTTCTACGGCTGGCTGAGGCAAAACCGAAGGACGAGATACCGCATCTGTATCTTGGCCAGCTATATACCTACCTGAGTCAGATTGACAAAGCAGGCGCAAGTTTTCAAAAGGCGGCCTCTCTCAATCCTGACTCAATGATAGCGCGAGACCGGCTGATTGAGCATGATCTCGACACGGGAAAACTTGATGATGCCAGCCAACTGGTTCAAAAGGTCCTTGAGAAGAACAAGAAAGACCGGTCTGGCCGCTTTTACGATGCACGCCTGCAATTGGCCCGCGGAAAGCTGGACGATGCCATCCAATCCCTACAAGTACTCTTGAAAGATGAGCCGCAATGGGCGGCCGCACATCATTATCTCGGCCTTGCTTTTGCGGATAAGAACGACCTTGCCAGAGCTCGACAGGAATTGACCGAGGCCGTCAAGCTGGCTCCGGGG
>JBBRRL010000234.1:0-4676 GCA_038200775.1 Nitrospirales bacterium | reverse complement strand
CTTGTCGATCGCCTTGGCATGCTCGGTCTTGCACATGACCATCCCGCCTCGCGGGCCACGGAGGGTCTTGTGAGTGGTCGTCGTGACAAAATCCGCATAAGGAACGGGGCTCGGATGAAGACCCGTCGCGATGAGTCCTGCGATGTGCGCAATGTCCACCATCACGTAAGCGCCGACGGCCTTCGCGATCTCCTGGAATTTCGGAAAATCAAGGACTCGGGAATAGGCGCTGGCACCGACGACAATCATGCGCGGACGATGCTCTTCAGCGAGCTTATGCACGGCGTCATAGTCGATTCGCTCGCTCGTGCGGTCGACACCATAAAAAAAGGAGTGATACAGCATCCCGGAGAAGCTGACTCGGCTCCCGTGGGTGAGGTGCCCTCCATGAGCCAAATCCATGCCGAGAATGGCATCGCCTGGCTTCAGTACAGAAAAGTACACCGCCATGTTCGCCTGAGATCCGGAGTGTGGCTGTACATTGACGTGCTCAGCGCCGAACAGTTGTTGAGCCCTCTGGATGGCCAGGTTTTCTACGACATCGACGTATTGACAGCCGCCATAGTAGCGTCGACCGGGATACCCTTCCGCATACTTATTGGTCAGGACCGAGCCTTGTGCCGCCAACACGGCCGGGCTCGCGAAATTTTCGGAGGCGATGAGCAGAATCTTATCACGCTGACGACGTCCTTCCTGGCGAACCGCGTCGTAGACTTCCGGATCGGTGGTGCGAAGTGGGCTTGCCATGTTGAACTCAGCCTTGCTGGTTGGTAGGAGGTTCTGTTGGCGCGTCCGGGGCTTGAGCTCTGACGACCGTCACATTGATTTCTGTCGTGACCTGAGAATTAAGTCTAATCGACACTTTGGTCGTGCCAAGTTCGCGTATGGCATGGGGGAGCTGGATTTTGCGCTTGTCGATGTCAATGCCCTGCGCGAGCAGCAGATCCGCGATGTCCTTCGTCGTCACCGAACCGAATAACTTATCATCCTTGCCGACGTTCACCGGAATCGTGATATTCGTAGCGCTCACTTTTTTCCCGTAGTCCTCGAGCGCAGACTTCTCCTTCTTGGCCTTCTCCCCGATCACCCGCTTCGCATGCTCGATTGCCTTCAGGCTGCGAGTGGTGGCTTCCACCGCTTTGTTACCTGGAATCAGATAGTTCCGAGCAAATCCGGGGGCCACCTCAAGCACGTCCCCAATGTTTCCCACGTCTTCGACGTCTTCTCGCAGAATAACTTTCATGGATAAAACTCCTTCTGAAGAGGGTTGAAATCCTACCTAACCACCGCCCGAATGTCAATGAAACGTAGATTGTGATTCATGGATACGTCCGCTACAATTATGGACAAAGGACCACTATTTATTGCACCTGATCCCCCTCATTCTCGCCGTTTTGTTCCTAGGATCTCTCGGCACCGGGCTCGGCTCGGTCCACGCCGAGACCCGTCCTGCCGTTGCCCAGGAGAGTTCACGTCTTTCGGAAGCTCAGCCGGGTTTCGATCCGTTCTTGTTAAACATCCGGATGAGCCGGGCTCCGGTGCAACCTCCTTCGGATATTATCAAGCAGGCCTGGGTCCTGGACGGCTACCGACTTGGAAAGCTTCCGGCCGACGCCCCGCGGGCCGCGGTCATTGACAATGATCAGCACCAACGTCTCTTCATCCTTTCCGCGACAGACGACGGAGGCGTTCGCGTCTATCGAGTGGCAGATCTGCCCCTCGAAGTAGGCCCCAGCCTGTCCAGGGTCATGTCCAATGCACAAACCCGCGACTGCCGGCACCAAAGAATGGACCCCGCGGGCGAAGTCGGATGCCTGGCCATATCCTTCCTTGAAGCTCTGCAAGAATGAAGGCGCTCGACCTCATCCCAGCACTCATCCAGCATATGGCTCAAGAAGAGGCCATGGGGCGGGACCTAACGGGTACGTCTGCAAGGGCGCGACAACGTTTGGAAGACATTTTGCATCATCCCAACAGTTACTATTTTAGTGCAGCGGATCGTTTGGTCCCTTGGGTCGCGCCGGAGCAACCTTCGCTTGATCCAGCGCTCCGTTCTTCGACCGTGACGTCCGTCCTCACACCGATCTGGACCTCAGATCGCCAAGCGCGACAGGCTAAACTGTGCGCCGTCATGACCGAGTTGATCAAAGCCAATAAGCGGGTGCTGTTCATCGCTCCGGATAATCGGACGTTGGATGAGGCATTGCTCGCTTCGGCAAAGACTCTGCGGGGAGCGGGCCTCCAATACCGAAGCTTTCTCTGTCGCTACGAGCCGACGGCCAGCCCCGTGGAGGGCGGCATTAACTTACGCGAGCTCAGCTTCGACGCTCAGATCGCCGCATTTCTCGGTAAAGCGCAATCGGATAAGGCCGGTCTGCGCCGCAAGCTCACCCGCTATCTTGAATTGGCGCCTATCCTCCGCTACAAAGCTGAGAAACAGAAGGACCTCGATGAGCTTCGCAATCTCGAATGGCGCCTTCTCACGGCCCTAGGCGACGTCCAAGCGAGCATCAAACGACTGGAAACGACCGCCTCTATCTATGACAGCCTGCCGATCTGGCATCGTCTCGGGATGCAAGTCGTCGGCAACAATATCGAGTCGATGAAAGAGAACTGCGCGCTCTATGAGGAGCAGAAACAGGAGTACCTGAACGAACTGGAGATCGCGCAGGCGCGCATCAGTGAGTTGAAGCCGGAGGCCTATGTCGCAGCGGAGATGCGTCCCGAGTATAACGAGTTGAAGGACGAGATCTCCCGGTTAGGCGGAGTGGAACGCGTCAGGGAGGTCATCGCGACGGAGGAGGATAAGACGCGGCGTCCCTTCCTCCAGGCTAAGCGTATGATCGCGGCCACGGCAGCAACCGTGGCGGCGGATACGATTTTTGCCCCGCTCCGATATGATGCCCTTTTGGTGAATGAAGCTCCGCGCATTCCCCTGCCCCTCCTGCTCATCTGTGCGTGCATTACACGCGAGCGAATCGTGCTCTCGGGCGATCCTCGTGAGCTTCCGGAAGCAAAGCCGATGCTTGACGCCGCATGGCTACTGGGATGGCCTGCGAACCTGGCTACCGATACCCTGTTCCCCGCCGAAACCGCTCATCTTTAGGTCTCACTTCGGACATGGTATGGGGAAGGAGCTCTCGGCTGGGGCCGGCACAATGAGCTGGATTGTGCAGGCTCCGCGGGCTTCGGTGAGCTGGCGATTGGACGAGTATATGATCTCCTCCACTCTATCGCCGGGCCCATATCGAACCTTGATCCTGTCCTGGCCCATGTCACTTGACGCGCGGGTGCGGCGTTGAAAAAATTGGCTGGCTTCGCCGGGATCCGGAGCCGTTCCGTCAGGTCCCCAGGGAACGAACACGAGGATTGCGCGCGAAATCTGTGTCCACAGTCGAGCCCGTTCCTCGGCGTCATGGCTACTAAGGTAGCGATCCACGGCGCGCGACTGAGCCTCGTGCTCTGCTTGATCAGTTCCCATCGGGAGTGGAAGTTCCGCGTTCAGGACAGTGATTTCCCGCTCCACTTCGCTTCGTGACATCCCGCTGTGCATCCCGGCTACCGAACGCGTAATTTGTTCCAAGGTACGGTTGTCGAGATTGAACACGGCTGGATAAAGTCCGCAAGATACAGGATGGAGAAAGGCCAGCAACCAGATCGCAATCGTCGCGCGCCAGCGAGGGAATGTGTTGCCCCGCCCTTCGGCCTCATCCTGCTGCTTCCGTATCCAACTCAAGGCGAAAAACAACAGGAACGATACTGGAAACAAGAACAAGTGCTCGGTCGCAACCGCATTGACATCCGGCAGGCGCCGGGGAAGGTCGATCGCTCGCCGGAACGTGATGGCAAGGACCAGGAGAATCCATGCCCAGGCGGCGAGGATAAGCAACGAGCCCCATCGAGCATAAAACGGCACCCGACAAGTCTCCTAAGGTTTTAATCCAGCGGACGGATGCGACTGTAACATCGCGGAGGAGAAAGATGCCATCACACCCACCAGCCCCGAGGCTGCCAAGACAGCCTCTTTTTCCCGATGCACCCTCCAGACCCCGCATCCGCCGGGACAGCCGCTTTTCCCGAGGTCACCCGCCCAGCCCCGCGTCACATTGTACCCGACACTTCACCCGCCCTTCCCCGGGCGCGCCGTGACGCGCCCTTTTCCCGTTGCCCCGCGCCTGCCTTGACAGGCTCCTGAGCCCGATGGACGGCCGCTTTCCCGAGATCACCCGGCCCTCCCGGCGTCACATTGCACCCGCCCGCCCTGGAATCACTCGACCTGTTGCATATCGAAGGCAACGGGTGCCCTGGACAGATTCCTTTTCCCCCCGCGCCCTTTGCCCGTGTCACCCACCCACTCCGTGTCGCCGGGATGCACACTCTTCCCGTGGGGGGTCGGCTTGACTCGCCTGGTTGAATACTTGAAAATGCGGAAAAGCTTTTCGGTAGCCGAAGTGGCGGAACTGGCAGACGCACTAGATTCAGGGTCTAGCGCTCGCAAGGGCGTGCGGGTTCAAATCCCGCCTTCGGCACCATGAATTCCTCAGAAACTTGTCACGGTTTTGCTGCCGCTTTTCTGCGAGCGAAGCGGAAAGTAGGGCCGCAACGGTATTCTAAGCCCTAGCAGCCCCTACGCCGCTCTGCTACCCTTCGCATGTATGCGCCGTCGTGTCTGCCCG
>JBBRRL010000233.1:0-4681 GCA_038200775.1 Nitrospirales bacterium | reverse complement strand
GGCACAAATATTGACATTGCTCTCCGTATCGGAAGTGAAACAAGAAGGAGAAGGAAGGATGTCAAAGCGAATGTTAAAGATCAATGAAACGGGAACCACGATGACCGAGCTTATGGTGTCGGTGGCAGTGGCTGGACTGTTGGTGGTGCTGATGGCTTCTGGGCTCCAGGCGATGGTTGATCATGTATACCTCCAGGCAGCAACTGCCGAGGTCGTAAGAGATCTGCGGTATGCGAGGATTCTTGCGATGGAGGAACGGCACCCTATCGAAGTCTCGCTCGACACAGGACGGATGACAGTCACGCTCCTGCGCAACGGCGATCCAACGAAACCTGTGGATGCTGCTCGCTTTCTCGGTCAACGGAATGTCCGCGCCATACATTCAAGCGGTGGATCATCGCTATCGTTTAGTCCTAATGGCACGAACGCGACGCCTACGACCTTGACCCTGGAAGGGCGCAATGGCGATCGCCGGGTCGTCACCGTCAGCCTGACCGGCATCGTACGTGCCCGATGAGGCGCTGGAACGCGGATGACGGGTTCACGCTGGTGGAGGTGCTTGTCGCGATGTCCATTCTTTCCATTGTCCTGACTGGAAGCTTTGGGATGTTCGCCGTCATTGAAAAACGCACAGCAGCAGCTGCGCAAACGTTGTCTGTGACGGCCTTAGTCGAAAGCAGAATTGAAGTGTTGCGAACGATTCCGTATCAGTCGTTAGCTGCTCCCGATTTTGACGGTGACGGAAGGGCGGATCTCGTATTCGACGAAAAGGATCCAGGCTTGTTATCAGGACAACAGACCACCCCCAATCACATTCTACTGACCTACGCATTGATTCTTGATCAGCCGCAGCTAGTCCTGTCAAGTGTAGCGACGATCAAAGTGACAGCGGATTGGGAAGACTCTGAAGGTCGTCCTCGAACGGTTCGCTTTGGCCTCCGTCGTGCCAATCCCGTGTACAGCGGTGGATCGTTATGAAACCATTGCTCTGTCAGTCAAAGGGTCACACTGAACACGGATCATCGCTTGTGGAGATAATGATTGCCGCGGCATTGGGCCTCATCATCACCGCTGGCGCGCTCAATGCGTTTGTTCTCCACCACGGATATTTTCTCGCTGCGGCAGCGAAAACAGAAATGCAGCAAGATCTCAGGGCAGGCGTGAATCTGATGGGAGCTGAGTTACGACTCGCCGCTCCTATTATTTCGATGAAGGCTGATGGGGTGGAATTCAGGGCGAACGTCAACAGTGTGCGAGGGACCGTATTGGATCATGTCCCCCGAGGGCAGGTTTCGGTGCGCGTAACCTCAAGCCAAGGTTGGATGCGCGGCAAAACGGTTCGCTTTTGTAGCCCTCTCACGTGCGAAGAGCACCTTCTTGCCAGCGATGGCACAGCAGGTCATCTGACATTGTCAGCGCCTCTGCTTCACGATTTTCCTGCTGGCAGTCATGCCGAAGTAGTCAACGAAATCCATTATTACTTAAGCAAGACCTCATCAACGAATCACAAGTTGATCCGTGAAGTCGATCATGGAGCGAATCCCCTGATCGAGCACGTCGAAGAGTTCTCTCTGTCGTTTCTCAAAGGCAACGGCAGACCGGCAGATCGGAAGGAAGAGGTTCGTCTCGTGCATCTCGAGATTCGAACGAGTGGGGTTAATGGACGCGGAGGACGGATCTTTCGAACCTACCGCCAGGATATGGGAGTGAGAACATTATGAAACACTGGCATACGGAAAAAGGGACGGTACTGCTTACGACACTTCTGTTGGCAATGCTTCTTTCCCTGTTAGGAGGAGTAGCGATTAACTTTGCAATGACAGAGACTGAAGGCGCCGGACGTCAGATCAAGGAATCGTCCGCTCGTCTGCTGGCGGACAGTGGAGTTGCACAGGTCGTTGCCTGGTTGAATCACGGACAACTTCCAGGTTACGAAGGTCTTAGTCTGCCGACGTTTACCGGCACCGCGGCCAGCCCGGATGTTTCCTATGATGCCCTTCTCGCCGAGAATGACAGGTTCATGAATGATCCATCTGTCGGAGTCTTTCGAGCGCTAGGCGACATCGGACGGATTGAACGAATCATTGTTTATGCATCAAGACGCCCACAGGGACTGTGCACTATTGAAGTGACGTCGAGGGCTGTCGGTGGTGTGCGCCGTTCCGTGTCCGTCGAATTAGGCGCCATGAATATCGCCCCACTGGGGGCCGCTGTTCAGTTAGGAGCACGGCCTCGGTCAATCGGGGAGACGACACCCCGTGTGATGGCCCACTGGGGTCCGATCAGGATCGCGGGCGACACATCATTAGGACGAAGCGATCAAATTCCAAGAAGATCCGCCCGCGCAGCAGTGACAGGAGCCGCGTATGGGGAAGCGGGCACCTTTTTGGAAGACCGATGGCTAGAAGTCTATGTCGGTGGGGCCGCGCAGTTTGAAGATGTTGAGTCTGGCCCTCCTTCTAATGTCCATGCACATCAGGACCCCATCCCTGGGCTTCCAGGCGACACATGGCTGTACCAGAAATTCAAGGACCTCGCTATGAAATCAGGGTCGTACTATGTCCCCGATCATTCGGGGCGGCTCTATCGTGATGGCGTCATGGACCCGGCAATGGCCCAAACGCCGGACGACGTCTTCGGCAATAAAGGACTGCCCACCGGATTGATTTTCGTCGACACACTGGATGCCGCACCTCCCTCGCCGGATAATCTTCCCACACTCGTCGTGCATTCACCCTACATGGAAGGCATATTCTTTCTGAATGCGCATATGGTGCTGAATCCTAAAGGTGAGGGGGAAACCATTTCGGCTTTATCCCCTCCATCAGATGGGACCAGCAATCCCGGTTCCCGTGTCCCCGTCCCTATTGCGAGTGTCAATATTCAGGGGGTCCTCCATGCTGCCGGCACTGTCTCTACGGACAAACACGTGCGCATCTTCGGCTCACTGGTGGCTGAACAGGGTCTGACTGGTGGAGGGCGCGTGGAAAGTTGGTACAATTATGACATAGGCGTGGTTTCTTTCATGGACTTCCGTCAGTCTTCACGCTGTCAGGCAGCTGGCGGGAATGGGCTAGTTAGTCTTCGGGACGCCACGGAAGTGTGAGCTGAGCGAGCTGATCTCCTGAACTGAAGGCTGTCCTGTTCTTTAGGAAGGAGATTCAAATATGGGGCGTCTGCGTTCAAATCGCGACAGCAGGGTCTACCCGGCTGGGTCCCCACAATGCCGATCAAGTCGTGGGCCTAGCAGGCTTATTCGGTCGAGACCTTCCTAATATAAGAAGGGCATTACAGAGATCCCAACCGCTTTCAGACACTACACATACAAAACCGGCGCTTGATTACACCTAAGATATTGTATCTAGTGACTTTTTAGGCGATCTTGCCAATTAGCTGGCTATAGCACGGGTCTTGCTATTCTCTTGTACCGGAGGATAGCAATTCCGTATCCCCAGAGCAGAAACCTAACAAGAAAGCGAACGAATGTTAGCACCGGTAAAGACCAAAGGCGGCTATACGCTCCTAGAGATGATGATCGTTGTTGCGATCGTGACCATCCTTACCGCTGCTGCCATACCCAACTTCATTATCTGGAACCAGAAACAGAAGCTCAAGTCCGATGTGTCGAACCTGGCTGGTACTCTTGCCATTGCGCGGATGACCGCCGTCAACCAGAACACTCCCGTCATCGTCACTATAGCTCAAACATTGCCGGCGGCGGTGACTGTGACATTCATCAGCCCACAGGGAGTCACCATGTTCCCGACAATTACTATGAGTCCAATAATTCGATTGACCAATGCTGCGGGAGCAGCCCCGGTATCCCCGCAGAGTCTCAGGTTCAACAATATGGGCACATGGGTGTCGACTGGAAACATCAATAACATTTGCCTTAATGCGGGGGTGGTCGGAGCGTGTTCCCCGGCGTCGACTTCGCAAGAGCTGAATTTTCGCAATGCCGGCGTAGACAACTTCCGAATCGTGGTCCTGCAAACCGGGAAGATTATTTGGTGCTACATCCCTTCGTGCACTCAATAATACGAGGATGAAACCAGTGAACATATTAGAACGCATTCGCCGCCAAGAAGGTTTCACGATGATCGAAGTGCTGATCGCATTGGTCTATATGACCATCGGTCTGCTGGGAATCATTGCCATGGAGGATGTCGCGCTCTCACGAAACGTCGACGCCAAGCGGATCACCATTGCAACAAATCTCGCCACAGAGATGCTCGACCGTATTCGGCTGAACTCGCCGGCCAATATCAACCCATTGCTGACGCCGCCGGTACCGACTTCGCCTTATCTGTATCATGGGATTGTCGCATGTGCTGCAGTGGCTCCAACCAATTGCGCAGGCCAAGGCATCCCGGCCAATGCCGGAAATACCGCGGGAACGCCTCCGCCCAACCGTCCGGCTTGGGGCGATTACCGGCAATGGTCGGATCATTTCGCCGTGACCGATGCCAACGGCCAGCCGTTGCTCCCGAACGGGGTAGGAAGAGTTTCTTCAACGCTTGTTGGAGCTCCCGTGTTAGGTCAGGTGCAGGTCGATGTCACCGTACAGTGGAATTCTGGATTTCGTACGCCGGTGCTTACGTTGAGCACCATTGTCGCGCCGCTATGACGCGAGACGACCGCCACCGGCCCCGCCACGCCACCGGCAAGGTGAAAATGGAGG
>JBBRRL010000232.1:0-4682 GCA_038200775.1 Nitrospirales bacterium | reverse complement strand
GTCATACAGTTCAGCGCCGCTCAGAAGAGGATTGCTCTGTCATCGCAAAATAAGTTTCAATGGGCACTAAAGCCTGCGCACATCAACCAAAGAAGTACATCCTGGCTGGCTGAAGATTTGATAGTGCTGATGGAAGGAGAAGTTTAATTTATACATGCGAGAGGCTCAGAGAACTACAGCAGGCCGCAAGTTTTCTCCCCGGAGAAGAGGGCAAGGAATCATCACATTGTCCATCGACATCGGCGGCTCAGGCATTAAGGCTGCCCTCTTCAACGGCGATGGGAGCCTTGTAAAAAATCGGGTCAGGATTCCCACTCCTCAAGGCGCGCACCCGGACGTAATTCTCAAAGAGCTTGGGCAATTGAGTCAACGGCTCGGAGCCTTCGATCGGCTCACTGTCGGTTTTCCCGGCGTGGTGCGGGACGGAGTCACGAGAGTAGCGCCCAATCTTGCTATTGAATGGAAGGGTTATGATTTTGCCAAGGCATTACAGGAGAAGTTTGGCAAGCCGGTAAAGGTCATGAACGACGCAGATATGCAAGGCTTTGGCGCCATTAGCGGAAGAGGGGTCGAACTGATATTGACCTTAGGAACCGGCGTCGGCAGCGCACTCTTTGTGGAGGGCAGGCTTGTCCCAAATATCGAAGCCGGTCTAGACCGTTTAAAAGCCAAGGCGTTAAGGAAAGTCGGAAGAAAGCGGTGGAACAAGCGCCTCGCGAAACACATCCGCCAGTTAGAATCGGTTTTTAACTACGACCAACTCTACATCGGTGGAGGGAATGCAAAGTATGTAGACATTCAAAGCTTGCCCGGGAACGTCACCATCTGCTCTAATTTTAACGCTCTGATAGGCGGGGCTCGGATCTGGCGGTCATATTCTCTGAAAGCGGATACGACCCGCGTGGCGACACATAATCAGGCCGCTACTCTACCTTCGCTGGAATCGTGATCTCTCCCAGATGCCGCATCAAGTCGGCAGGATCCTGATACACCCGGTAGGCGCCGGCCCAGTGCAATTCGTCCTTCGTATAACCGCCGGTGAGGAGACCAATGCCGATCATCGATGCCCGTCTGGCCGCGAGCTGATCCCAGACGGTGTCTCCGAAGACAATGCATTGCGAGAGGGTGCACCCGAGTCTTTCGGCCGCTGCCAGGAACATCCGGGATGCGGCTTGGAATCCGCGACATCCTCCTTTGTGACAATCGGCATGAGGGGGTTAATGTCGAGCATCTTCAGCATCTTTTCCACGGTCTTCCTATCCGCACTGGTTGCAATAGCATGCCTCACCTTAGCTTCTGAGCAATGAATTAGAAGCTCCCGCGCCCCCGAAAGCGCCCGGACCTCGTGAATGCGCTGCTGGAATCCCGTTGCGTATAATTCCTGGATTCGCTTAAGGACGCGTGTAAGTTATTCCCTGTTTGTAGCTGTAAATCCACGCCCGAGAGGCATGTGCGGTATTAGACAGCGGGAACCTCTTTCGTCACGGGCAAAACGTCCATTAAAGTAGTACGATCTGAGGTACGGGTGTAAAATCTTCCCCAGTGTTGTACTTTTCTCATAAGCCTGACGCCGTCTTTATAGCCATTCTGTATGCGGCCCTGGAGAGTGAGTGCGAAAGCATCAAGGGCTTCGTCGATCATGATCTCGATTTATGGGAAGGCTGCTATCCGGAAAGCTCAAGGCATTTCACGGCGGACACTTGCTTCGATATTTTGACCCAGCTGTACTGCGCAATTCGCGACCCTGTCGTCTATCGCCCGACAGATTACCACTGGTTGCTGCTTTATGAAGTACTGCAAAATTATTGTGTGATCCACAATGATCTTGCGCCTGCTGCCCCGAAAGGATGGCGTCCTGTCGGTGAATTCAAACTCCGCGAGATTGATTTCAATGCTCTGGTGGATTTGTACTTCTGGGATACTGATTTTTTGCTTGCGCCGGGCGAGGGATGCGGGACGGGCTCGGAAGACATTCCCTTGGAACCGACAGAACCAAGCCGATGGCAGGATAAGACAACGCCGGAGATTAGTTTCCTGAACCCTGACTCGCTTCGTTATCCCGATTGGGAAAGCTAGAAGCCGCCATTACACGGAGCTTCGTTTTATCACAACGGCCCGATCACGATACGCTTGTCTGTTTGATCCGGAATGACGTGCTGTGGCGCGCGTTGTTTCCTCTCAAGAAGCATCTCTCTAAGGAAGGCTTCCCTCAGTCCTGGGGAAAGGACATACGGCCGACATTCTCTATAGTGCTCGGTCCGATTACTAAAGACCGTGTCCCCGTGTTTATCCTTGCACATCCAAATGCCTGGCAACTGATTGTCCTGGGTTTGCTCGACCAGGGGCAAAGGCGCGGTCTTGGCAGCGCCAGGGTGGGCGGGTGCGGGGGGCAAAGGCGCGGTCTGGGCGGCGCCAGGGTGGGAGCGTGCAATAGGCAACGGAATCTGTCCCTCGGGACTAATGCCTGTCTCGGCAGGCTTAGGGTGGGAGGGTGCAATAAGATTCCAGGCCACGGGAGAACGAGCTCGTGCTGGCGAGCTCGGGGGTGGGCTGGGTGTAATGACGGGTGCGATAAGCAGCATCAAAAGAAAGAAACCTAGCAAGAAAAAACACTTCACATGGCAAGACGAAGCAAGTTGCGGGCCTCAGGACAAAAGTCCGGAATAATACACGGATTCCCCAGGCTACAAGGACATGTGGCCGCTTTGGAGTGTTGAAAAAGCTGACAGTGCAAACGTGCAGATCTTGAGCTATGCAGCGGCCTTGAGCCGCCGTTTGTAGAGAAAAAGCCCGCCGAGGCCCGTCATGAACAGAGTAATGGTGGAGGGTTCAGGAACGGGTCCGCCGACAGGCGGCGGCTGTCCGAAAACAGAAAGACCACCCAAGAGTAGAAACGGTTGCGAACTAAACGATTTAATCAAGTCACCCGTTGCAATGTTAAATCTGTAGATCTCTCCAGATTCACGGCCGCCTGTCCAGAAGGTCGTGTTATCGGGATCTAACGTCAACGGTAAAAACTCGTCCTCTCCCGGTGCATCGTAGGTCTTCACCACAACCCCGCTGCTATTTAAGCGTTTCACGTTAAGCTCGTCGACCACCAACAATCCGTCGTCCGGCAGTAACCGCAAGGCAAAGGCCATCCCGACGCCAGGGAGGGTAGCGAAATCAGACAACTGCATATTCGTCCCAACATCAAACCGTTTGATCAGGCGGCCCTCCGATGTATAGAACATGGTGTGCTGATCTGCCGCCAGATCAATCCAGCCGCTGCCTCTGTTTTCAGTGGCCACGTTATACTGTGTCAACTTATGGCCGGTCGGGCTGAATTTTCGAATATCTCGATCGCCGTCCGCATAGCCGACATATGCATTCGCAGACTTATCCAACACGATCGATTCCGGACTCAATGCAGTAAGGGACGGATCGCTAAAGGCGCCAATCAGAGTTCCAGCGTTATCGAACTTGGAAACCGTGTTGGCTGAGAAATTGGTGACGTAAAAATTTCCCGCCGCGTCGAAGGTTGATCCGGTAGTAAAACCCGCACCGTCTACCACACCCTCCAAGGTGTTGAGCGTCTGTACCAGAGCACCGTCGGGGGTGAACACGTTCACTTCGTCGTTACCGACAGATGCAAACACTTGTCCTGAGGCATACGGGAGTGCATAGGCGATGTCGTGGCTTACGAAAGATAGGACGGCAAGAATGCACAAGGATCCTGCAATGAGCTCACTAATATTCTCCAGACGGCTCTTTGTCATCGGTGATCCGTTATCGTTTCGGGGAGAGGGCATATGAAATCAAGCAAATACTAGGCCGGGGAAATTTCTGATGAAGAACTTAGAGTTATCTCCCATTTTTATAGGATTGGATTGTAAGTGTTAAACAAGCTGACACCTAATTATCCAATTCATTGGCCGAACGCGGCACTATTACTTGAAAGGGCGCTGTTTTTACAAGATATACTCTAGTAAAGGCAGAGTACTTTCGGACACTTCTAATTTTAGAGTGTCAAATTTGTTGACACCATGAAAATACTTGATGATTACATCTATTTATTATGGGGCAACGCTCTAGGGAAGACCAGGTGTCGTACCCTGTGGGGCGGTCGGACATGGATAGCACTGGGTTATTCCTCAATGGGTTATACAACCCGCGAGATAGCGTCCCTTGTGACATCGCGAGAGTCTTTATCGTCGCGCAAGGCTACAAATGTCGCGTGACGCAAGTGATTGTTCGATGTCCATTCAGTGAACTCAATCTGAGCAACCAGCTTTGGTTCGAGCCAACGACACTCTTTCATCGCGTCTGCGGTCAGCGCGATTCCACGACGGGCATTCTTTGGCTCCGGCAGGTTCGCAAACGGGCATACGGCCGTTTCCAGACCCTTAAACTGGCGAAACACCTGCGCTCTTTTGTGTGGTACAAAACCGTTTCGGATCTTACCGACAAATAGCAGCTTGTCATTGTCATAATACCCGACCAGCAGCGCGTCAAAGTCGTGCTTACCGGGCACATAGCCGCCGACAACTAATTCCTGTCCTTGATTCAACTTAAATTTCACCCAAGCCCCGGTTCGTTGTCCCGGTTCGTACGCGCTGTCGATCCGCTTGGCGATTAGCCCTTCGACACCGTGTTCTTTCGCGGCGGCAATCAGTGCCGCCGGCGGTACATTCAAAGTCTCG
>JBBRRL010000231.1:0-4746 GCA_038200775.1 Nitrospirales bacterium | reverse complement strand
TGGGTAGGCTCGGATGGCCTTATCCGTCGCGTGAACCAAGCCGAACTGGATTTGTTGGGCTACCGACGTGAAGAGTATATCGGCCATCACATCGCCAGATTTCATGCCGATCCTGGTGTGATTGAGGATATCCTCATCCGTCTCTCGAGAGATGAGAAGTTGAAAGATTGCCCGGCTCGGCTGCGGTGCAAAGACGGCTCGATCAAGCATGTTCTCATCGACGCCAGTGTGTTATGGGAAGACGGAAGGTTCGTTCACACACGGTGCTTCACGCGCGACGTGACAGATCGAAAGCGTGCCGAAGAACTTGTCCGCGAGAGCGAAGAGCGTCTGCGGTTAGCGCAACAGGTGGCCCAAATTGGGACGTTCGACTGGAACCTGCAAACCGGCGTCACTCGCTGGACACTGGAACTCGAGGCAATGCATGGGCTGCCTCCGGGGGGCTTTCCGGGAACGTGGCAAGCGTGGCGGGAGCTGATACACCCAGACGATCGGGCCAGGGTCATGCAGCAGGCGCGCGAAGCGATGCCGAAGGGCGTCTTTGAGGGCGAATGGCGTGTGATTGTACCCAATGGGGAAGTGCGCTGGCTCGCCGGACGAGCATCGCTGTTCAAGGACGATGCCGGAAAACTTGAAAGATTGATCGGTGTCAACATTGATATCACCGAGCGCAAGCGAGCCGAAGAATGGCACGCGCATCTTGCCGCGATCGTTGAGTCCTCGAGTGACGCCGTGGTCAGCAAGAATTTGGACGGCATTGTCCGAAGTTGGAATAAAGGCGCGGAGCGTATCTTCGGCTACACAGCAGAGGAGGTCATCGGCCGCTCCATCACCCTGCTTATCCCGCAGGACATGAAGCACGAGGAAGTGGATATTCTCACCAAAATCGGTCGCGGAGAGACGATCGAGCATTATGAGACCGTCCGGGTGCGCAAAGACGGAGCACCTATCGCGGTCTCTTTGTCGATCTCGCCTGTAAAGAATGCCGCCGGGGCGATCATCGGGGCGGCGAAAATTGCCCGTGACATCACTGAGAAGAAGCTGGCAGAGGAAATGATTTTTCAGCTGAATCAGGAACTGGAGACGCGTGTACAGGAACGAACGTGCCAACTGGAGGAAGCCAATGCGAAACTCATTGCGCAAGCTGAGAAACTAACCGCAATCAATGCGGAATTAGAACGGTTTGCCTATGTCTCGTCACACGATTTGCAAGAACCTCTCCGTATGGTCTCCAGTTTCACCCAACTGCTGGCGCGGCGCTACGAAGGAAAGCTCGGCGCGGACGCGGATGACTTCATCAAGTATGCGGTTGAGGGCGCGCATCGGATGGAGAATCTGATCAAAGATTTGTTGGACTATTCGCGTCTCGGTGCCCGTGAGACACAGTTGCGGCAAGTCGACGTTGAAGTGATGTGGGCCCAGGTCGTCATGGACCTCAAAATCCCGATAGAGAAGAGCGGCGCTGTCCTCACTCATGATTCTCTTCCCACGGTCGTCGGCGATGCGACCCAGTTAAGACAGGTGTTTCAAAACTTGCTTGCGAATGGGATGAAGTTTACCCAAGGTGCTCCCCAGATTCATGTCTGGGCTGACAGAAAGAGCGATGAATGGGTCTTTGGCGTCCGCGACAACGGGATTGGGATTGAACCGCAGTACCAGGAACGGATCTTCGAAGTGTTTCAGCGCCTGCACACCCGGGGGGAGTATCAAGGCACAGGCATCGGATTGGCGATCTGCAAGAGGGTCGTTGGAAACCATGGCGGACGCATGTGGGTCGCATCGGTCTACGGCAAAGGCTCGACATTTTACTTCACCCTCCCGGCCCTGGACGTTGCCGCTTCTTCATGCTCGCCTAGTAATGTGGGGACTGCGTCACTCTGATTGCCGCTCCGGAACGGGACTAGCCGATAGAACCCTGCGGCGTGTCCAAGTGGATTACAAGATTTTATCTCCGCTGTCGTCAGAAGAAGAGCGATCCGGTTCGGGATTCTTGGAATTGTAAGATTTCAACGCGGTCTCCAACGTGTACAATTCGGTCTTTATGAAGTCACGTTGAACGTGCGTTAAGGGTATGGATTCGTGGAGTAGCTTGTGGAGGACCGTGGCAGCCTTACCGAAATCCGCCACCACGCGATCTGCCATCATGATCGATGCTCCTTCCTAAAGACTGGCAAGGGTTGTAAGGCCGGTGCGAGAACGTCTGCTTATATCTCAATGAAGATTTGATCGAGGCGGCTCAAGACGTTATATTGTTTGTGCCAAGCCGCCACGGCCTCGTCCAGCCTTCCCATGATATGATCGAGGCGCCTCGCGCTGTCATCAGTGGTGATGCCTTTCCAGGTGTCAGTTTCGAGCAGCACTCGGATGCTCTCTTTCAGATTCCTGCGCCGCCTATCGACCTGCAGACGTCTATCCTGATCCCGTGCATAAGCCGAATCTGTGAGTTTTTTCCTCTCTCGATGGCATTCCCACAGTTCAATAAGGTCGTCAGGAACGCTCACGTCGACTTTGTAGTCTCCAGTCCAGCGCGCCATCTTACCGCCCTTGGCCGGGACCTGGTCGGGGTACCATCCCTTCAAACTTTCCCCAAGCGTGTGAGCCCAGGTCCAATACGTCAATTCCACGAGGCACGGATTGTCCTCGGGCAACCTCTGCGTCACCAAGGCAAGCCGCGGCTGGCGGTCTCGAAGCCAAAGGACATGGAGATGTTGATCCTTCAGGCGACAACCGTAATGATCGTTCACCAGCCCGACCGGCGTGCCCCGAAACTGAAGGCTATGTGTTTCAATGAGCGGCTCTTGCAGAATCTGACGGAAGAGCGCGCGTCGTAGCGGGTGGCCATTCACCCAGAGGATCTTGATTTCAAGCGGCAGGGATTTTGTGAGCGGGAGGTTTATTTGACGGGGCTGACTCTCAGGTCTGTCGAGTGGCGTCAGTGTCGCAATGTCTCGTCGTTCTTTCATGGTTCGCAACTGTGTTTTCAGGCGCTTCCGGTCACCACGCTATTCTGATTTGGGCCTCCGCTGCGCAGTTTCTAGCATCACATGCAAGCATTTGCAATCGGTATTCGGTGCATGGTTCGCGTTGCTTTTTGTGTTCGAGGCGTATCACTATAAGACGAAGACGCGGGGAGATGGCATTCATGGTGGTCCGAGTTCGATAAGGGGGTTCTCGATGCGACAATGGTTTTCCGCCGCATGCGTGTGTGTCGGGCTGGTCGGATGCTCCATGCCGTCTGGTCCACCTCTCGCTACAGTGCAGCAGATCCAAGGCGAAATCATTCGATTCGATGCCGACGGCTACGTCATCAGAGATGGGTATGGGAAGGAGTTGCGTGTACACGCCATGCCCTCTGCGCGTGTCGATGGCAATCTGTCTCCTGGAGATACGGTCTTAGTCCATGTCGGTGCGCCTTACCAGCCGAATTCTCGTTATGCACAGGCGGTCTATCACTTCAGCGACCCTAGCACGGTCCACGGCGAACTCACGAAAAAAATGCGGTCCAGCATTCACGTCAAAGACGCCGCCGCCGGCCAGGTTGAGCTCTCGCTCGACGAGCACAGTGTTGGCTATGGACAGGCGCAGCCGGGCGACCGTATCTTTGCCAAGACGTATCGAGCGCCTTACGAAGGCGAAGTCCAGGAATTTGGCGAGGGGGGTTATACCGTCCGGGACATTGGGGGGAGGGAGGTGCGGTACGAGCGTGGTGACAATCCCGAAACCGCAGAACCGGCCAATCGGCGTCGCACTGTTGAGCGTGCGGTACTGCGGCATGATAGACCTTACGCTCGTGTGATCTACCTCTTTTCCGATCCGCTGACAGTGCAGGGAACGTTGGTGCGGCGGGATGATGGGCTGTATGCCGTGACCGGGTCCGAGGATCTAGCGCTGATCCTTGGGCAGGCGACCCTGCGGGATGGCCGCGAACAAGCGGGCGAGCAGGTATTTGTGGTGGTCAGCCCCTTGCCAGTCATTCAAGCGTCGTCGATTGAGAAGTTGTAGGACCAACGCAGGAGAAAGCCAAATGGACAGCTACTATCATTCACATGATTTGGCAAAGTTTTCCCACATGGGCAAGGGAAACAAGGACCTGTGGGACAAGTTCATGAGTTACTACAGCGCCGTTTTTGCTGAGGGCGCATTGACGGAGCGGGAAAAGGCTCTGATCGCGCTCGGGGTGGCTCACGCGGTGCAGTGTCCCTATTGCATTGACTCCTATAGCCAAGGGTGTCTGGAGAAGGGGTCGAATGTGGAAGAAATGACTGAAGCCGTGCATGTGGCCTGCGCTATTAGAGGCGGAGCCTCCCTCGTCCATGGTGTGCAGATGCGTAACGTGGTCGAGAAGTTGACCATGTGATATCGTAGGTATTGGAGGTGATTGTGGCACTGAGTCTACAAGCCCGCAGCCACCCGTTGGCTTCTTCCGATGAGCAATTGGAGCGGTTGGCGGCGGCAAAGGGTTGTCCCCCTTTTCACGCTACGATGGAGCAGGCGGGGTTCGACCCGCTTTGCGCCACAGGCATCACGGTTTTTCAGATCAATGTAGGAAAGCTCTGCAATCAGACGTGTTTGCACTGTCACGTGGACGCGGGCCCAGATCGAATAGAGAAAATGAATCGCGAGACTGCCGAACTGTGCATGAAAGCCTTGGCCACGACTGATATTCCTACCGTGGATCTTACCGGGGGAGCGCCTGAATTAAATGCCAATTTCCGCTGGCTGGTCGAACAGGCTCGTGGTCTTGGC
>JBBRRL010000230.1:0-4747 GCA_038200775.1 Nitrospirales bacterium | reverse complement strand
CACGATAGAACAACTGGGCTTGTTTCAGCGTATCAGGAATGTCAATTCGGACGGCGAGTGGAATACTGGGCGTCTTCGGCTCCTCGGACTTAAACTCCAATCGCGGAAAGACAAGTTTCTGCCCACATCCCATGATGAGAACGCCGATGATGACGACAAGGCAGATCGCCCGCCATGCTGCGAGCCGGGACACACCCCGGTCGGATCTCGGTCGAAAGAAGGCGAGAAGAGAAATGATCATTCCAGAGGATGCCTTATACAGGAACGTAGCCCTTCAAGGCAAGCGTGGTCGTACGTACACCGCACGCGATATTGACCATGTCCCTTGAAGCCGATACGATTGCGAAATGCGCCGCGAATCATATTCGATCGCCTGGACAGACATCGCCGAATTGCTCCGGCTTCGTAATCAGACAGGTTCACTGCTGCTATTGCTTCCAACGCTGTGGGCTTTGGTCCTCGCTGCCGGTGGCCGGCCATCGTGGTCACTCATGCTCATTTTTATCGCCGGCACTTTTCTGATGCGAAGCGCCGGAGTCACCATTAATGATTGGTGGGATCGTGACCTGGACCGTCAAGTGGATCGGACACGAATGCGCCCCCTTGCAGCGGGTCGCCTCTCTTCGGTGATAGCTCTCAGCATTTTCACGCTGTTAATTCTCGTGGCCGTTGGCCTGCTTTTGCGACTCAACCCCTTGACAATCGCGCTGGCGCCCGTTGCGCTCGTCATGGCGGTGTTCTACCCGCTCGCCAAGCGCTTGCTGCCGATTCCCCAGGCCGTTTTGGGAGCCGCGTTCGGATGGGGAGCGATTATGGCGTGGACCGCAGTTCGCAACCAAGTTGAGTGGCCGGCCATCGGTGTCTTCGCCGCGACGATCTGCTGGGCGATTGGTTATGATACCATTTACGCGCTTCAGGACAGAGATGATGACAGCCGTGTCGGCATCTACTCCAGCGCCCTGTACTTCGGTGAAGGCGTCTGGCTGGCCGTCCTCCTTATGTTTATGGCGATGGTGGGCATCCTGACTGTGGTGGGAGCCGCGCTGGGGTTGGGCGCATCCTTTTACGTCGCGCTTGCCGGGGCTACGCTCTGGTTTGTCTATCAGGCCAAGCGAGTACGGCAGGGAGTCTCTCGCAGCGAGGCGTTTTCTCTGTTCAAGCAACATGTGTGGATCGGGGGGTTGATTCTATTGGGCATATGGGCCGGTCTGCTGGTCTCCTGACTCAACCTTCATCGCCGTTTTTGAATCGACCAGACTGACACAATCCACATCAACGAAGGGATCCAGATCCAGATGAATTCGCTTTGCAACACAGCGAGACCGCGGCGGGTAAGAAATGCATGCACGCCGATCGGAGAGACTTCGACCGGGCGCCGGGGCAAAAAATAGCGGCTGTTTTCTAAGGGCGCGAAGAACGCGACCCCGAGTCCCCCGTTCGTCATCGCGTCAAGGACGGGATGTGAGGCAGTCACGACAAAGAAATAGGCGAGCAAGCTCCACCACTCCGAGGACAGCCCTTGTGCCTGCGGAAAGGCGAGGCTGACCACAGCCAGGGACAAAACAGCCGCAAACGCGAATGAATGCGTAATACCGCGGTGCCCCCACACGCTCGCGTAGGGGACGCCGAATGCGTAGCCAACCACATCGATGTCGGGAAGAATCGAACACGCGATTGAAACGACCCAGAAGCGGACGGAAGATGGAGGAGTTGCAGGAGATGTTCCCAGGGCCACCGCAACAACCGCGTGTGAGAAGATCGATGGCATGGCTACGGTTAAAAAAGGAGACCGCTAGGAGGAGGCCGGCAACGGTTTCTCCGGCGGCGGGGCATTGAGCGTCTTTAAATAGAGGGCGATGGCCTTTGCGTCTTCCTCGCTGATGCCAAGATTCGGCATTTTTGTTTCGACCTTCATGCTCTGCGGGTATCGGATCCAGCGATATATCCAGGTGGCATTCAGACGAAACCCGGCCCGATCCAAAGACGGCCCTACTTCTCCGCCCTGCCCGCCGATCTTATGGCAGGCATTACATCCGTACTTGTTCAGATAGAGCTGCTTTCCGCGTTCTGCAAGTTTTGCTTCTTCCGCGCTAGACGCCGCGAGGGTGGGCTTAGGAATCGGGGCCATCTTAGGTCGCTCCTTTTTTATGTTTTCCCAGTCGGCCTTCTCAAGCTTCAATCCGTGCAACGTCCGCACATACGCGACCAGACTCCAAAGCTCCTCCTCAGAAAGCGTGTACTTAAACGTGGGCATGGTCGGTACCGCAAACTCCTCGTCGCCGATTTTATCCCCGGTACCGGGAGTTGTGTCCTTCATATCGCGAGACACGGTTTCAAAAATCTCTTGATCCTTGAGGGTGCTCATTTCATCTTTGTTCGAGAGATCTTTCGGCTTGGGGTCCGGCATCAAATTCCAGTTAAACCCCTGCCCGGGTTTTCCGCTTTCGCCATGGCAGTGGGAGCAGTAGTACACGTACAGATCCCGGCCCTTCTTTACATGCTCGTTTTGAAAGAGCGTGCAGCCGGACACGCCCACCAGCGCGGCCACCAAAGCAATCGTACAAATTCCTATGAGCTGGGAGGTAAGGAAATTAGGCTTCTTCACGCCGGTGGCCCTTTTTGCACTTTGCGGATGATGACAAACTCCACCCCGGCCGCCAGCACGACGGCGAAGAGACCATACAGGTAAATAGAATAGTCTGGAGGGGGCTCAGCGTTAAAATACCACCAGGATGAGACAGCCTTCTGCGAGCCTGATTCTTTCAAGTCGCCGCTTTCCAGTTTATGACCATCCCAGACCGCAAAGGCAATATTGGGAAACGTGCCGACGTCGAATTGGGCATCCTGCGCGTCGGATGTCTTCAGCGCGCGCGTAAACACCACGCGCCAGACACCAGTCACCTCCTCTTCAACCGGCGTTGTTTCTTCATCGAACTGAGGATCGCCGCTTTTCGGGTCCTTAAGCGGCTCTCCCTTAGGGTCCTTCTTGAGAATAATCTTGCGAACCGTGTAGTGGACCTTGGTTTTCTCGGGCTTCCAGACCGCCTTAGCTTGAACGTCCTGGTGCGCTTCCTTTTTTAGTGTTCCAAAACCCTTGGCGGTCATGTCGGATGCCGCCAGGGCGTCGCTGCGCCAGTACCAGATGTTTACGGGGCCACCTTCGACCTGAGCCATGGGCTGGCCGTGCGCGAAGTGGGCTTTTTTATCCCCGACCATAAATTCAAGCGCAGCCGCATCCCCGGGATCCTGTGTGGGGTCCGCGTACTCCAGCATGAAGGCGATCTGTTTAGTATTATGAACAGCGCGGACCTTAATGGATTTAACCGTGACTTGCTGTATCCGTTTTTGCCAGTGAACCTGAGGCGACATTGGGAATTCGGTGACCGGCACCGTACTCCACACAGCCGCGAGCGGATCAACGGGGACTTCACCTTGGATCAATTTAGCATGTACCAAAACACTTTCCTGAGCCTGAGTAGAGACGGTCCACAAAAAACTCGTCAGGATAATGGTCAGCAGCGTCAACTGATGTGGGTTGCGTGACATGTCGGCCTACTCCCACGTTCGAGGCTTTTGCCCCGCGCCTGCATACTCTGCCATGATAATTTTCCAAATCCAATCGTCCGGCAACTCCACCTCCCAACGAGGCATCGCGGTCTTCCAGGGATGGCCTTCAACGGACAATCCCACCCCACCCTTCTTGATTCGCCAAAAAAGGTACGATTCTTGAAGCATGGCGATGGTCGTGGGATCTGAAAAATTCGCAGGTCGAGGACTAAATCCATCTGACGCCGGGCCGTTGCCGTTGAACTTGGGTCCATGGCAGGGTGAACAATATGCAGCGTACAAGCCCTTCCCCATCATGACATTGTCTGGCGTGTTGGGTACTGGATTTGACAACCCGACGAATTCCCCCGGCGGGGCCGGATGGATCGTACGGTTCTCAGACGGAGGCTGGGAACTCGGAATGAGGCCGCTGTAGGTCTGCCACCCGACGAGCATTGGAAAGAGCGCGAGGACCGCCAATCGCGCGATTTTTGCAGGACCCCGAAGATCTTTGCCGCTCAGAAAGCGAAAAATCGGGCCCATCAGTTCTTCGGTGGAATCGCTGCTGAGCGTTCCAAAGACGATGATTCCAATGGTCGTTAAAAACAAATACAGCCAAATCAGACTCATGGGGAGCGGTGCGGTGAACAGGGGAAGGCCGAACTTCAGGATAAGAAAGACTGCCGCCAGGAAAATACCGCCCTTGATCGCTAACGATGAGCCCATGTGTTCCTCCTCAGGCCCCTGACCCTCCTCCTCCCATTAAGGGGAAAAGGGTGGAGGGTGAACATCACAACGGCTTGGCCGCCGCCTTTACATCCTGGAGATACGCCAGGAGATCATCGAACTCTTTTACGGATAATCTCTCCAACGCTTGGTGATTCTTGGCCCCGGCCTTAGGTTCGCTGAGAATCTTCTGCCGTATGGCAGCGTCGCTCTGTTTCAGCATGGCGGGTACGAGGTTGTCCTTCCCTCCCCCGATAGAGTGACACTTCGCGCACATCGACTGGAAGACTTTTTGGCCGACTGCCTTGTCCCCGACAACCATCAGCCTATCCCGTGGCGCTTCGATCTCGGACAATTCGATCGTGACCTCTTCGCCGGACATGCTCTGCAGGAACGCGATCACGGCGAGGATCTCATTATTGCTCAAGCCGATCGGCATTTTATTTATATAGGGCATCTTCGCTGGAAAAAACTT
>JBBRRL010000229.1:0-4756 GCA_038200775.1 Nitrospirales bacterium | reverse complement strand
TCCGTCTGGCGAACTTCTGCATAGATTTCCCAGCACAGCTTACGTAGGTACTTCTGGCAATCTGCGTACGCCATCAGCATACGTCAAACTCTATTACTCCTCCGCTCCATTTCCTCCAAATCTTACAAATCAGCGCTACGTGATTGGCCAGCCTTTATGCTTTGATCCTTTTGGGTATGGAAAAGGAACACACTCGTATCCGTATCAAGCAGTGGCAGTTGCGTATAAAGCAAGCGATCTGCTTTCGGTAGTTAATGGAACCAAACAGCCTTACGAAATGCAACCATACGCGACTTGGGATTTGGCCGCAGGCTGGCTAAACACCCCTTATGGGCGATCGAATTATAACTTTCCTGGCGGTGTTGCTTATGACCCAGCCACACAGCGGATGTTTGTTGTTCAGCGACACGCCGATGAAGCCAATGGCGGGGCCATGGTTGTACATGTCTTCACCGTCAATACAGTCAACTTAACCGCCTCCCCCATCTCCCCGCCGGCTCCTCGTGCGACTCCTACACCCACACCCGCACCAACTCCTACCGTGACGACGGCACCAAGCCCTGTACCGGTTCCGATCACCGCGCCCGTTCAACAGGCCTCGTCGCTGACCTTGACCTATAACGGCAAAATCCGGGATGTCGTCAGCCAATCAGAAACGGTCGCTCCCGATGGTCAATTGGATGGCGGATTTACCGTGACGCTGCCAGGCGTTAAAACGATCACGTCCCTGATATTGCGCGGACCTGGAATTTGGGATACCACGGCAAATGGATACTGGCTGCTGGGCGCGGCTCTTTCGCCTACGGGATCGCTCCTTAACAATAGTTCCGGAGCAGTGAATTTTAGTGCGCAGAGTTTTACTGTTTTTGCCTCAGATTATTCCAGCAACCCGTTTGGTCCTGGGAATGCCTTCACCCTGACGGCAACTTTCGCGGACGGGTCAACGTCCGCAGGAAGCGTCACAATTAGTTCAGCGACAGCGAACCCACTACCGAGTCTTACAGCCCCGCTGGTGGCCGTGCCTTCCCAGACGCCGGCACCCGTCCCGGGTTCTCCTGTAACTACTGCGCCAGCAGTAGTAATCCCACAACCAGCTCTGTTGCCGCAGGCGACGATCCCCTCGCCAGCGCCAGCCGTGAGCCAACCGCAAGCGCCCGTGGTGAGCAACATTAACGTCACGCAAGCGACAGGAAACGGCGTGATCACGCTCTCCTGGCAAACCAATGTCGCCACCACGGGGTTCGTGGAGTATGCGGCAACGGCGGCAGCGTTAAATCCACCGGTGGGGCGCTCCAAGTTTCAGCGCCGGATGGAACAAGTGCTCGAGAAGACCAGCGCCAGCACCAGCCTAGGCACCGCGCACAGTCTGACGATTCCCGGCTCTCAGTTTCCGTCGAAGGCCCAAGTCTACTACACGATCAAGGCAATCCTGCCCAACGGCAGCGTAACCTCCGTGATGCCAACGCAAAGTTTCATGACGAAATAAAGCTCACGAGATAACTGGTAGTGGGTCAAACTGACCCACTACCAAACCAAATAAAATATCTCGCATTCCGCACTGTGAGTCGCTCTAGAACCGTTGCACCTCGCCATTGTGTCGTAGATTGTCTCCTTCTGGCGCTGGTTGTCAGAGCCGTATTCTCTTGTTTCATCTACCTACGATAAAGTGCGTCCAGTCCAGGCCCGCCCGATCGCTCGCCTGATCCACCCCGCGTTGACAAGGTCGCCTACGATCCTCGCGCTGTCATCCGACAATCGACAGCTTGCTGTCCCCCTGTGAGAACCAGAATACCTGGGAAATATGTCTTCAATGTCCACTGAGAAGGCGCTATCCTATCGCTATGGCTTTTCCCCGTCGTATTTCGAGCACTCAGCATGGAACGACCTACCTTATTTTGATGTTCCTGATCGTCATCATGTGCATCGGCGCGACGGCCGCCACGAAACAATGGAAGACAGTCGTACAGGGCGAACAGGAGGCAGATCTGCTGGCGCACGGGATCGAGATCCAGGCTGCGATCGGGGCGTACTCTACTACAATGAAGCAAGGCCGTGTTGTTCCCGGTGAGGTGTATCCCCTGACCTTGGAAGAGCTAACGAAACCACCGAGGCCTCTATTGCGAAAGATCTACAAGGACCCCATCACCGCAGGCAATTGGGAGATCATCCGGGATCCGGCGACAAACGGCATCAAAGGTGTTCGGAGTGCGAGTACACTTTCTCCGATCAAGCAGCACGAATTTCCTGCCGCCGTGGTTCATTTTGAAGGGCTGACGCGCTACAACGAGTGGTTTTTCCAGTATCCGTCGCCCTCGACGCCCCAGGTTCCTCAGAATCTTACAAACCCGATGGTCGGTCTCCAGCCGCAACTGCCAGGCGCCCCACGGTCCGAAATGCCATTCCCTCGGTGATTTCCTGATAATCCGCATTATCGTGAGTGCTTGGCTCTTCTTGTTCCTTTTACCGTCGAGCCATGGCTTTGCAGAATCACGCGATGCATTGCTTGAACGCGCAGCATGGGATGCCGTCAAAAATGGAAAACTCGATGCGGCATCACGCTTATTTGCCGATGCAATCGATGGGCGTCCGCAGGCGGCGTCGTTACGTTTCGGCGCAGGCCTGGTCGAGCACCTGCTCGGACATACCGATCAGGCGCGCACATTATTAGAGGAAGCGCTTCGGCTTCATCCGGGGCTCACAGATGCTTCTCTCCTTCTAGGCGAAATTTTCTACCGCGACGGAGCCATTGATCATGCGATCAGTGTCTATGAAGCCGCATTGATCGTTGCCCCAAATAACGCGCAGATCCAGAATAAGCTTGAGAAGTGGCGTAAAGAAGCCGCGCTGCAGGGAAATTTTCAGCGACGGTTAAACGCTCACTTCACTGTTCTGTTTGAGGGGCACAGAGAGCAAGAACTCGCGGACGCTGCGCTCCGGTCTCTGGAGTCAGCCTATTGGCGGATCGGCATCGCCCTCGCCGCTTACCCCGCGAGCATTATCACGGTGGTCCTCTACACGGACGAGCAGTTTCATGACATCACGCGGAGCCCCAGCTGGGCAGGCGGTGTGTATGATGGAACAATTCGAATCCCGATGCGCGACGCGTTGAACAATCTGCCCCAGCTTGAAAAAGTCCTCGCGCATGAGTTTACACACGCATTGGTCGAGAGCCTTTCCCCCCGGCGCACGCCGACCTGGCTGAATGAGGGACTGGCGGTGGTCTTTGAGAACGGTGAGCTGACCTGGGCGGAGCAGATCGTTCGATCCGCGAAGACCGTCATACCCCTTGCTCGACTACACGGGAGTTTTCTCAAATTGGCATCGGATCAGGTGCCCCTCGCCTATGCCGAGAGCGCGTTGGCGGTCCGGATACTGCTGGACCGCTCGGGACCCCTGGCCCTCGCGCTGCTGTTGAAAGACCTTAACGCGGGACAGGACTTCGCCGCCGCCTTTGACCATTACTACACATGGTCTTACGTGGAGTTTCAAAACGTCTGGTCCGAATCCCTCAAAGGCACGGGTTCTCCATAGGAACAGCGCCCCATTTCCACCTAAGATGAATTGGTAATCTCCTGCCTGTTCGTTTCTGTCTTTGATCCTCAAACGGCTATCGGCGGCCAATTCTGAGAGTTGATGACCCTATGATTAATATATTACCTACATAACATTTGCTTGTAAGACCTTAGCATGTTATCCTTCAGAATAAATCCCAATACTGAATGTCCGATGCTACCTTGTAACGGTGATCGGCTCAGATAGGCTGCTACATATTTGACGACGATACAGAGGGCTTGCCATTGATGCGGTTCGTTCACTATTTGCTGCTGTCGGCTTTGCTGGTTGCCTGTGCGTCAAAAGGCGATCAGCTTATGAAGGCCGGGTATTGGGAAGAGGCTGTGAATGCATACCAGGAAGCCCTACGAGAGGATCCATTTAGTTCCGTCCTGCAACCAAAACTTGCGGCGGCACGGAGCCGAGCGGCAGCCATACATGCCGACCAGGGCCGGGCCATGCTCAAGGAAGGGAATAGCGTCGGTGCGATCGAGGAACTCAAGCGGGCGCTGTTCCTCGATCCGACGAATGCCGATTATCACGCGGTGCTCACGGAAGTTCTCCGCTACAAAGAGGGTGAAGACTTTCTGAATGCCGGCCAACGCCTGCTGAAGGTCGGCCGGATGGATGAAGCCGCTGAGGCATTCCAACAGGCGCTGGGGCGAGACCCTGATCTCAAAGCGGCACAGGAGGGGTTGATCAAGATTGCAGAGCGTCAGCGAGCCGGCCGGAACATGATCTTTGCGAATGCCTCGAAACAGCCAATCACGCTTCAATTTCAAAATGCCCGGACCAAGGAAGTGTTTGAGGTGCTGGCACGCGCAGGCAACATTAACTTCATGTTTGACAAGGACCTCAGGGATGATCCCGTCACCATCTATCTGAAAGACGGCACATTTGAGGAAGCCCTTAATCTGATTCTCACGACCCAGAATCTCTTCATGCGGCGCGTCAGTACCGATACCATTTTGATCGTGCCGAAGAGCAAGCAGAAACTGGATCAATACCAGGATCTATTGATCCGCACGTTCTATATCTCGAACGGCAAGGCAAAGGACCTGGTGAATCTCTTGAGAACCATGCTGGAAAGCAAGCGAGTCTATGTCAATGAGGACTTAAATGCTGTCGTCATCCGGGACTCCCCAGACAAGGTCAAACTCGCAGAACGGATCATTTATGCGAACGACCGGAAGCCCGGCGAGGT
>JBBRRL010000228.1:0-4763 GCA_038200775.1 Nitrospirales bacterium | reverse complement strand
TGCCGTTCAAACTTGGTCGTCGGTGCGGGCATAGGGTCCTATTTTTTGGTGCTGGCTGTGTCAATATTGATGAACGGCATGGCGCCCGTCCCGCCAATCACCTGCGGGAATTTCCCATCCCATTTCTCGATGGCGCGTAGCTGCAAGATGATGGGACTGATCGTCTCTTTTTGAATGCGCTGGGACTCGGCTTCCGCACGCGCCGTCACAACCTTTTGTTCTCCCTCAATTTTGATTCGCGCAAGATCGCGCTCGGCCTTGAGGGCTAGTTGCTCGGCCGTCTGTTTGGACTCGATCGCTTCCTTGAAGAGATTAGAAAATTGAAAGTCTGTAATGTTCAGCTCATCCAATTGAATGAATGAATTCATGAGGCGCTGCTCCAAAGCGGACTTGATCTCGTCTTTCACCGTCTGCCGTTTCGTGATCAATTCATCCGCCGGAAATCTGGCGGTTACGCCTTTGACAATCTCTTGAACGGACGGGTCAATGACGCGTTTTTCTAACTCCAGGCCGATGTTTTGATAGATCTTATCAACCTTATCCGGCAAGAGATGATAGTTCAGCACAATCTGCGTTGCGACAGTTTGAAGGTCCTTCGATGCGGCAGTCGCGTGCGTTTCCGATTTACGCATGCGGACATCGATTTTCGTGACCTGTTCAAAGTATGGCACGACAAAGTGGAAACCCTGAGGAATGATCCTGAGCTTGCCCTGGACCTTATTATAGACCACCCCTCGCTCACCCGCTCCGATCAGGGTAAATGGCGAGAATGCCCATAAGAAAAAGAGAACAACGACGACCAAAAGAATGGGTCCCATCTTTTTCAATCCGGGCATTTCGCTCATCGGATCGAAATCTTTGTTTAACGCCATGTGCCCTCCGGTGAATAAAATTGTCGCGCTGTGGGCGCTGCCGCCACACGCCGGTTTCGGCGTTGATAACGTGTCACCGTGATTTGTCGAGCAGGAAAAGCTTACTCACTGCTTCCCAACATATCATCGATCAGAGGCCGGTTGCGGTCATAGCAATTCGGGCAGACATGGTCGAAGATCGCGTCGTGATCCGCCGCCACATTGCGCTCATCAACCAGTTTCTCGGAGATAATAACTTCGTAACAGGCGTCGCATACCTGGAACGGGCCACGCATTAAGGAGATCGTACGCATCGTAGTTCTCTATTATTATGGATGCTAGGCCTCTGCGACGATGTGGGTGTCAGTTTCTTCCACACCGTCTATCGTATGAATCTTGGTAATCACGACATCTGAGAGCGCCTTCTCATCGCCCACTTCCACAAAACTAAAGATATCCGGTTGACCGAAACATGGATGGACCGATTGAACACCCTGGATTTTTTTAAGGGATTTCACCACGTCCTTGGTTTTGCCCGCTTTCACCTTGATCAGGATGTACGCTTTCGTCGCCATAGATCGTTCTCCCTTAGTACATTCGTTGGGAGCAAATCATAGCAGATCGGAGATTGGTTTATCAAAGAGACGTCCCATGTCATCTAGGGGAAGGCGTTGCGCGTCGCTCTTTTTCGTACGAGGCATGGATGTCCTCTCCCATCGCGCCGAGGGCGCTTTTGGCATCCCAATACACTTTCGCCATGAGTTCCAATTCTGAGCCGCCAATATTGAATTCTGTCAGCCCCGCCATTACGGCCGGAGCATGAGTGGGAGGATGATAGGTGGCATAGCTCAGAATGGCTTCCAATGTTCGCGAGGTGAGGGCGTCTGCCGGAAGAGCCTTGCCCTGTACCTGCTGTCCCTTCAGGAGGGCTTTTGAAAACCACACTCGGGTCGCCTGGTGGGTCGTGCTTCGCAATGCTGTCTGGGTTTGAATGAGTGCGTGTATCAATGTCTGTGCGCCCGGAGAGTCTTCGGGGGGCAGTGCATGTGCATGTTCGAAGACGGACAGAAGCGCCATGATATGCCCGACAAGAGGCTGGCTGTCGTTAGACGCTGGCAAAGCAGTGTTGGCCAAGAGGAACATCACCACGACGGCTAAGCCCAAAGCTGGAAATTTGTACAGGTCGACCGTGGAGCGTCTTGAAGCAGTGGCTCGCTGCATGACTGCACCCACCCGCCAAACAAAGTTTGCTTGACCATTTACACCCAACATCTCACCCACCCCCCCGGCGCTGCCATGACAGCGCCTCTGCCCCGTGGCCCCGAACTCGCCATTGCACCCTCCCATCCCTGGAGTCATTCCGACCCGTTGCATATGGAAGGCAACGGGTGCCCCGGACAGACTCCTACGCCCCTGACGAGTTCGTCTCTCCCATTAAGGCCTGATGATTGTGCAAGGCCGCCGGGGTAATTTTCTGCTCTTAGCCTCGAATCTTCGTGGCACCTTGCCCACCCTGGAATCTGCCAAGACAGCGCCTTGCCCCTAATCGGCGAAGTCTGCATTACTGTTTGATTGTACCTCTTTCGTTATTTTGGTGTCACATGATGGATGCTGGCAAAGGTCAACAGCGTGGCGGTGGTGGGTCTGGATGCCCACGCTGTAGAAGTTGAAGTGGATCTTGCGGCGGGACTCCCGATGTTTACCGTCGTGGGCCTTCCTGACCCCACCGTGCGGGAGAGTCGGGAGCGCGTGCGATCCGCGCTGCGTAATACGGGCCTCACGTTTCCGCAGCGCCGGGTCACCGTCAATCTTGCGCCTGCGCACCTTCGTAAAGAAGGAGCCGGCTTTGATCTTCCCATTGCGCTCGGCATACTGGCTGCCGAAGGCCTGATTCCGATGGCGATGCTCAAACACTTTGTCGTGATCGGCGAATTGTCGTTGGAAGGTTTCGTAAAGCGGGTGCAGGGTGTGCTATCGATGGCGATCTTTTTCAAAGATCAGCCGATCAAAGGCTTTCTTGTTCCCCGCGAGAATGGCGCCGAGGCAGCGATCGTCGGGGGCGTCACGATCTATCCTGTCACCACAGTCCCGGAGGTGTTGGAGTTTCTCAACGGCAGGCAGGCGATTTCGCCGTTGGAACGATCACCGTTTGTGGCTGATACGGGAACCGTCGTGACATCCGATTTCGCTGAGGTTCGGGGCCAGCAGCATGCCAAACGAGCCCTGGAGGTAGCCGCTGCCGGCGGTCATAATATCCTGCTCATGGGCCCACCGGGGTCCGGGAAAACCATGCTCGCGCAGCGTCTTCCCGGCATTCTGCCGCCGATGTCGGAGCAGGAGGCTATCGAGAGCACAAGGATCCACAGTGTCGCAGGGATACTTACTCCCCATCAGCCACTGCTGACGACGCGTCCCTTTCGCGCGCCTCATCAATCCGTCTCTGAGGCCGGTCTTATCGGCGGTGGTACGACGCCCCGGCCTGGCGAAGTGTCACTCGCGCATAACGGCGTGCTGTTTCTTGATGAGCTTCCAGAGTTTCGGCGCAGCGTCCTGGAGGGTCTGCGTCAGCCGTTGGAGGAGGGAACAATTTCCATTACACGATCGGCTGCTTCGCTGACGTATCCGGCCAGAGTGATGCTGATCGCCGCAATGAACCCTTGTCCGTGCGGATTTCTTGGCGATGCGGTGCGTCCCTGTACTTGCGGCTTTAGCCAGATCCAACGGTATCGAACAAAAATTTCCGGCCCTTTGCTGGACCGTCTTGACCTTCATATTGATGTCCCTGCGGTGCCTTTGCACGATTTAGGCGCGGAGCAGCTTGGGGAAGGGTCTGCAGCGATTCGGCATCGCGTTCTCGCGGCTCGGAGAATTCAGACCCAGCGCTGTCAAGAAAGCCAGACGTATTGCAATGCGCAGCTTCGTCCTGGCCAGTTACGCAAATACTGCCCGTTGAACAGCTCAGCCCGGGCCTTGATCGAACACGCGGTCAGCCGTTGGGGTTTGTCGGCAAGATCGTACATGCGGATCATCAAAATTTCACGAACCATTGCGGATTTGGATGGACGCGATGAAATCGGCAATACCGACGTGGCGGAGGCGATTCAGTATCGAAATCTGGATCGACAGAGTCGTTAAGTCGCTGGTCCTTCGATCAGGGCTTCCCAGGACCCCTTGAAGAACCCGTTTGTGTCCCTGTTTTTTCTGTGATACAGAGCTGGTTTGGGTGAAATATCCTAGTGCCGCCACCTCCCATTATTTTCATTAATACAACTCTTGCTTATCGTAATAGTCAGGTGTATCGTCCACCGCAGATAACCCCTTCCCAAGGGATGCACAGCCGTCTTTGGAAGTGAGACCCCATCATGTTCAATATCAATAAGCGCCGCTTCCCTCGTACGCCAGTTGTGCTAGCTGCTTCTCTGGATCTGAACGGTACCGAATTGGATGCCACGGCCCTTAGTATCAGTCAGGGCGGAGCACTTATCGCCACTGGTGCTGGCTTCGAGATTGATGTGAACCAACCAATCCATGTGAGGCTTCTTACCGATGCAGGCAGTATAGACATTGATGGCCGCCTCCTGGGGACCCGTGATCCGCAACCCGCGAGAAGGACGCCGCGGCGATCTGCGCGTTTTGGATTTGCAATCCAATTCAATCCCATGGATGCCGTTATGGCATCGATATTTGAGTCAATTCTCGACGGAGTGCGACTCGATGCTATTCATGTATCGCTGAAGGTCTCTGGAATTGCCCCTCTTCAAGGGCATCCGATAACGGGGAGCGCAGGGTCGAGCGCTGACCGACGTATCGTCCCGCGGATGGATGTGAAGCTGCCGGTGGTCGTGCGGTCAGACTCGAATCCGCTCGAGGTAACCGGCTCGACACTGACTAATCTCAGCGCAACAGGAGCGT
>JBBRRL010000227.1:0-4765 GCA_038200775.1 Nitrospirales bacterium | reverse complement strand
TAAAGTTTTCACCAGAGATCGTGGCAGCGTTTTTCGATGGGATGGAATCCGGCAAGATAAGTTCAGCGGAACGACGGGAATCTCGCATACCCCTTCCTGGGCACGACGAGGGCTATTCTCGTGTTCTTTTCACCGGCACCACAGGAGCGGGAAAAACCACTCTCTTGAGGCACGTGATCGGGGTCAGCCATACTGAGGACCGTTTTCCATCTACGTCAACGGCTCGTACGACAACGGCTGAAATCGAAATCGTCACCGGAGAAGGGCCTTTCGAAGCTGTGGTGACCTTCATGCCTGAACATGAAGTCCGCGCACATCTCGATGAATGTCTTGAGGAGGCCTGTCTCCGAGCCGTGCATGGTCACAGTGACGACAAAACGATTGGTGCTCTGTTGGCCCATCGCGAGCAGAGATTCCGTCTTTCTTACATTCTAGGAGGCTGGAACCAGCAGCCGACACAGGAATCAGAGATCGACTTCTCCTTCGACGACGATGCTGTAGTCAATGCCGCACTTGCAGATGATGAGGCGATTAGTGTTGAGGATACATCCCGCAATAGGGTTCGGCTCGAGTCCTACTTGGGGAGAATCCGGCGCATCGCTGAAGACACCGCCAGTGAAACTGCCAACGCACTGGGCGAATTGAATGCACTGGAAAATCTTGAAGAAAGGGCCGCATGGCTAGAGATTTTTGGGGAATCACTCTACGAGCACGACGACTTCGCTGGGCTAGCTCACGATATAATGGATGAGATAGAAGATCGGTTTGGACGAATCGCTAGTGGCGATTTTGAGAGGGAGGCTAGTGGGTGGCCGGTGTCTTGGACCATCAAGTCCGAGGATCGCCCCGGATTCCTCAAGCAAATTCGCTGGTTCTCTAGCAACCACCACGCCCAATTTGGACGATTGCTTACTCCGCTGGTTGATGGCATTCGCGCCAGCGGTCGCTTCCATCCTATCCCAGATGGCCTGCGAGTCGCCCCCAAACTCGTGCTGCTCGATGGCGAGGGAATCGGGCACTCTGCCAAGGCAGCTTCTAGTATATCAACCCGCGTCACGCGCCGATTCTCTGCGACCGATCTGATCTTGATCGTAGATAACGCTGAGCAGCCGATGCAGACCGCTCCCCTTGAGCTACTCCGCTCTATCGGAAGCAGTGGTTACGCTGATAAGCTTGCTGTGGCTTTTACTCACTTTGACCAAGTGAAGGGGCCAAATCTCAGCAGTCAGAGCCTCAAGCGTGACCATGTTCTTGGCTCCGCTCGCGACGCTATAGGCACTCTGCGTCAGGCTCTCGGGGCTCCAGTGGCTACTTTGCTAGAAAACCGCATTGAGAGTCATGCTTTTTTCCTTGGAGGGCTCGACCGTGAGATCGACCGCATCCCGAAGGGATTTCAAGATCAAATCCAGGACTTGCTACAGCTCATGCAGGACTCCGGCGTCCCAGCAACACCCGTCGATGCTTCCCCGATATACTGCGGTGAGGGGCTGGAAATCGCCCTAAGGGATGCAGTGGAAGGCTTTCAGCAGCCGTGGAAAGCCAGGCTTGGCCTTTGTTACCACGACGGGATTGCCAAGGAACATTGGACCCGAGTCAAAGCTCTTGCCCGCCGTCTCGCCATGGCTTGGTCCAACGAGTATGACGATATGCGGCCTGTTGCGGACCTCGTGGCACGTCTACAGGAAAGTATCTCCCGATGGCTCGACAACCCGGCTGATTGGTCCCGCCCGCCGGTAAGTGATGAGGAACGTCACGCCGCCCTCGCCGGTATTCGCAATGCGGTCTTCACGGCCCTCCACGATCTCGCGGATCAACGCCTCGCAGACCTGCATCGAGCCGATTGGACCACGGCATATGATCACTCAGGAGCAGGTTCTAGCTACCGCCGCGCTGACGAAATTCGGAGTATCTATGAGGAAGCCGCGCCGCTGATTAGTTCCGCAATGAGTGAGCCGGCCCGAGCGTTCCTACATGCTCTGCACAGACTCGTCCGCGAGGCTGTGGATGGAGCAGGAGGAACCTTTCGAGTTTAGACTATCTCTGGTTTTGCGGACTATTGGGCGGTGTATTTTCCTCTTTGGCTGCACCGCACTAAACCCCGTAAAACCGAGTCTTCAAAAGCGCCTTCTGCGCCATAGATTCCAAACCCGGTGGGAATGACGCGATGACCATACGCTCGGCGGCTTCGTGCATGCGCACGCCCATGAGGAGGCGTTCGGCCCCCGTGCTGCTCATGAGGCGGGAATGGACGAGGGCGGTGGTTTCTGGCGAGGTGTCGTTCATGACTGAATCTCCTGCCAGAGGCTACTGAGGCCGAGGATTTCCGTCCAGTGCTGAATGTGGGTGGCTGAGTTGGGAGTGCGGAGATTCGTTTCGCGGCTGTGCAGTTTCTTATCCTCGCGGCTTCGCCGCCTTTTTAGATGAGGCGGTCAAGAGTGACCGCGCTCCCCTCGTCTGTGCTCAGGCGTAGGCCAGTTTCCCCTTGGGCTCGGGGATGGGACGCCCGAGAGAGCGAGCGGTGTCGATCCATTCCTGAACCACACTTTGTGCGTTGGCGATGGCTTCCTCATAGGTGGCCCCATCGGCCATGCAGCCGGGAAGTTCGGGAACTTCGACGATGAAGCTCTCGTCGGCCTTGCTCCAGTAGATGATGAATTCGTAGCGCATGTCAGTCGATCTCCAGTTGGTATTTGAGGATGAGGTCGCGGACTTGTTTGACCTGATAAGGTTTCGCCTGCGAGCCGCGAGGTTGCAAGTTGAGGATTTCATTCACGCCGTCCTTGAAATAGATGTGATGGCTGCCCTTGCCGGAACGAAGGGTGAAGCCACCACGATCCAAAATATGGCACAGGTCGCTGAAATCGAAGTTCGCGTCGGAGCGACCTTCGAGCAGGCGGACGAGTGATTTTTTGATCCGGCTCATGCAACTCCTACTGCGCCGTGGTGTAAACCTCCGCCCCCGCCTCCACAAACTCCTTGCTCTTCTCCTCCATCCCCTTCGCCAGCGCCTCCTCCTCAGAAATCGCCTGCTCCGCCGCATACCGGCGCACGTCTTCGGTGATCTTCATGGAGCAGAAATGGCCTTGAGTGTGGGTTCCTCGGTTAGCTGCGTCGGTCTGCGTTTCGCTTCGCCTGTAGGTGTTGCCGAGGATCATCATGACGTTGCTTTCGGTTAAATCGGCGTTTGGCGCAAGTCGAGGCTTGTGGGGACTGATTGGCCAAACGGCGTCTGTCTTATACACGGGATTTGGAGCGCTCGGCCAGGTAGTCCTCGAACGGGCGGAAGGAAAGCGGCTTGGTGCGGGCTTTTTTCAGGTCGGCGATGTCGGCGGCGTCTCCAAGCTGCTCCAACATCTTTTCATACGCTTGGATGGGGAGGATGACCGACACAGGCTTTCCCTTCCTAGTGACGATCTCCGGTTCGGCGAAGGCAGTTCTCATGGCGACAGATTACCCGATTCAGGCGGTGGTGTAAACTTGCCGAACTCGCCGGGGCGGTATTCGTCCGGCTCCGCTTTGGTCGGAGTGTCGGGAAATAGTTCGTATAGGGCCGATAAGACTTATTTCTGATCAGGGACTATTGGGCGGTGGTTTCTGGCGAGGTGTCGTTCATGACTGCATCTCCTGAGCTATGGCCCTTTCCGCCTCTGCTGATCGCGGTAGTCCAGTCGCGCGCGCGTCATGTTTTCGCGAAGCCCGCCTTTCTTGAGGAAGTCCTGTTCCAACCGGCGGATTTGCTGATCGAGGAGGAAGTTGGCCTGGTGGATGAGGCAGAGGGCAATGTTGGCTAGCACCTCAGGCGGGCGAGTTTCAAAGAAGGCGCGGTAGGTCTCGAAGGTTTCATCGGCCTTTTTGCCGAGCTTGAGAAAAGATGCCAGGCATTATTTGAATATGGCAGTTTAAAGTATTGAAAAACAACGCGTTGGATCAGTTCATGCGCTTCCGTCTCCGGCGCGCAGAGGTGGGATCAAGGGATGCGCCGCTTTTTCAACATCGCCATAGAATCTCGCTCGCAAAAGAGTCCGGCTCTCAAGCGCGCTGGTGCCAGCGGGAAACGAAGCCATGACCATGCGCCGGGCGGCTTCGTGCATTCGAATGCCCATCATAAAGCGCTCGGCTCCCGTCCTGGCCATGAGGCGGGCATGGACGAGGTCGGTGGTTTCTGGCGAGGTGTCAGTCATGACTGCATTTCCTGCCAGAGGCTACTCAGGCCGAGGATTTCCGTCCAGTGCTGAATGTAGGCGATGTCGCAACCGGTGGAGGTGAGATTGCGGACGTCCCCGAACTGCTGGTTCGAACGTGAGTCACGCGCCCAGTCCAGCTTGGAGATGATGAGGTCTTCCTTGCTGACAATCCAGGTGGTGAAGTCCTCGATGGTGATGCGCTGGCGGCGTGCGAATTCGGCGAGGCGGTAGTCGCTGTCTTTGCGGACGATGAAGTCCACTTTGATCACGCTGTCTTCGTGCAGGAGGTTGAACATGAAACGCCGGTCGATGGCATTCCGTACCGCGTCTAGCGACACATGGTAATCTGGCGCGAAGCTGCGCTCGATGAGCGCGGCATCCGTGCTGGCAAGCGCGATGACGATGTCGATGTCGCGCGTCATGCGCGGCAGGGCGTAGTAGTTCATCGCCATGGAACCCGTGAGCATGAACTCAAGGCCTGCGGCTTCCAGACGCTGGGAGACATCGCGGACAATATCGAGTTCATTCCACATGGGCGTAGAGGGCGATTACGCGGCAGTGGTATAAACCTCCGCGCCACT
>JBBRRL010000226.1:0-4812 GCA_038200775.1 Nitrospirales bacterium | reverse complement strand
GTATTAAAAGAAAATCCGGCGGCTGAGGCAATGATGGTGTTAGGGGGATCTCCGACCAGGGTTGCCGTCCCGCCAAGGTTCGAAAAAACGGCTTCAGCAACCAAGTAGGGGACAGGATTTAACTTTAACGCCGACGTGACGGACAATGTCACGGGTGCCACCAGAATGATTACCGTAACATTGTTCAGGACCATGGAAATAACCGCCGTGAGGCCCGCTAAGAGCACCAGGAGGCGCCAGGGGTCTCCGCGTGAATGCCGGGCTGCAAGCGCGGCCAGGGCTTCAAAGAGTCCGGTGCCTTTGAGCATGGCCATCAGTAACATCATTCCCAGCAATAGGCCGATGGTGTTGAAGTCCACGGCTGCCAATGCCTGTTCCTGGGAATAAAAACCCATCGCGAGGCCGGCGGCCACCATGGCCACCGCCCCCACCCAGGCCGCGGTGGTGCGGTGAACCCAGTCAGTGAGAATCGCGACGAGCATGGCGAGAAAAATACCGAGGGCAACGATCTGACTGGCCGGCGTTACCTCCATTTAATAACTATGCGCGTCGTCGGTAAGGAGCTCGTACGCCTCGTGATACCGCTGGCTGGTCTGCCGGATGACTTCGTCGGGAAGATGAGGCGCGGGGGGCGTTTTGTTCCATTTGATGGATGTTAGGTAGTCCCGTACAAATTGCTTGTCGAAACTCGGTTGCGGCCCCCCGGGGGCATATCCGGCTAGCGGCCAAAATCGCGATGAATCAGGCGTGAGGGCCTCGTCAATGAGAATAGGCTGGCCTGCGGAGTCGATGCCGAACTCCAGCTTCGTATCGGCAATAATGATCCCTTTCTCGCGAGCATAGCCGGCCGCCCGTCGATAGATATTCAAACTGGCCGCGCGCACCGTCTTCGACAGTTCTGTGCCGATCATTGCTTCCATCTCATCCAGCGAAATATTGAGATCGTGTTGTCCAAGCTCCGCCTTGGTTGAAGGAGTAAAGAGCGGCTCGGGAAGCTGCTGCGATTCAACAAGTCCCGGCGGCAGGGTTTGTCCGCAGACTTGGCCGGTCCTCTGATAGTCCGCCCAGCCGGAACCTGACAGGTACCCGCGTATGATGCACTCTACCGGCAGCGGGGTCGCCTTGTGCACGAGCATGCTGCGGCCGCGCAAGATTTCAAGGTACGGCGAGCAGTTCGCAGGATATTCGGTCACGTCGGTCGTGATCAAGTGATGCGGCAATACGTCCTCAAACTCGAAGAGCCATTGAAACCAAAATGCCGAGAGCTGTGTCAGGATAGTCCCCTTTCCGGGGATCCCTTCCGGAAGCACGACGTCGAACGCGGAAATACGGTCCGTCGTGACGATCAGAAGGTGCTCTCCAAGGTCGTAAATGTCCCTGACCTTTCCTCGGTTCCTAAGCGTAAGTCCCTTTAGCTGCGACTCAAGGAGTACCGGCGTCTCGCTGAACTTATGAATCATGAGCCTCTCCCGTTTAGAAATGGCAGAAGCTTAGACGGAGTGGATGTCGCTGACAAGTGAAAAATGAATCGGTCGCTGGGTGTGTTGATCATTGGACGTGGCAGCATTACAATAACGCCGGGCCATCATGAAACAGATCCATAACCCTCCGAATCCGTTCGAGAGCCACCACCGCGAATGGCTTGAATCCCCACCGACCGTGAAGCTGCAAATCTTCGAGGATGATACCAGGTCAATTTTGAGCCGCAACGAAAGCCCGGACGTGTCGTTTCGATGGAGCGTGAATCCGTACCGCGGATGCTTTCATGCCTGCGCCTATTGCTATGCTCGCCCGTCCCATGAGTATCTCGGATTCGGGGCAGGGACGGATTTTGAATCGAAACTCGTCGTCAAACGCGACGCCCCTCTCCTGCTCCGCCAGGCGTTTCTCAAGCCTTCCTGGAAAGGTGAGTTGGTGGTGTTTTCCGGGAACACGGACTGCTATCAGCCGCTCGAAGCCGTGTGGGGCCTGACCCGTGCGTGCCTGGAAGTGTGTACAGAATTTCGAAATCCTGTCGCCATTATTACAAAAGCCGTGCTGATTCTGCGGGACCTCGACGTGTTGCGAAGGCTGAATGAAGTGGCCACACTCAGGGTTCACGTCAGCATACCGTTCAAGGACAATGAGATGGCGCGGAAAGTGGAGCCTCAGGCGCCGTCCATCAGTAGACGGCTGGTGGCGCTGAAAACGCTCTCGGACGCCGGCATCTTCACTGCTGTGTCGCTTGCGCCGGTGATCCCCGGCCTCAATGATGACCAGATGGCGACGATCCTGGAACGGGCGCGCGATGCGGGTGCTCAAGATGCGTTCTACAGCCTGGTGAGACTATCCGGCAGCGTCGAACCAGTGTTTCTCGATCGTATGACCGCGCAATATCCCGAGCGCATCAAGAAAGTCACGAACCGCCTGAAAGAAATGCGCGGGGGCAGATTGAACAACACGGCCTTCTTTGAGCGTCACTCGGGACAGGGCAGCTACGCTGAGATGCTCGATCAGCTGTTTGACGTCGCGAAGCGAAAGGCAGGTTTTCCCGAATTGCCGGACACACCCGCGCGGGTGACCTTCCAACGTCCGGCGCCGCAACAATTCTGCTTGTTCTAAAAACCCGGCCCGGCCGTTGTGGGACAGGACCCCCGCCCCTAATCCACACTGTATCGAAGACCGGACACTTGTAGAAATCGGCCACTCTGTTGAGGCAACTGACTGATGCTACTTTTGAGTGCAGCCCGTAGTTGGGTCCCGATCACAGTAATATCCTACCGGACGATGGGTTTTCATACCCAATTGTTGCAAGTAGCGTTCGATGAGTTTCGACATCTCAGGATCGGCCGGCACACTGGCGTCGACGGGGAAGTTGCGCGCTTCGGCTACCATGATAGTGCGATCATGGTAGAGGACGTCGAGTCGACCAAGAGTGCGTCCCTGTCGGTGGGTTTTTACGAACAGGGGACCGCCGCCGGCAAGCTCGACCCGTCCGATAGAAGGTTCTAGATGACCCGGAGCGATGAGCCCGTCAAACCCTGCTGTGTGCCCGCCAATAATGACATCGAGCGCAGGAACCGCGCGTGCAAGAGCCAGATCTTCTTCCGTCGTTTCGTGGGTGATGGCGACAATCACTTCCGCCTGCTCACGCAGTTCTGCGATCGCGTCGCGTAGGGCCACAGTGGGATCTTGAAATGACAGATCCTTTAGAGCAGCCTTATTGAAGGTATCCTGGTAACTGGCTGCTCCGATAAGGCCGAGCAAGGCCACTCGTAGGGTTCCTACTTGCTTGATAGCGAAGCGCTGGCAGACATCGGGCAGGCGTGGCCTCACGTTCGTACACAGAAAAGGGAATTTTGCTTGATGGGCGAGCTGCTGTAAGTGATCAATACCAAAATCGAAGTCATGGTTGCCGACTGCTACTGCGTCGTAGCCCATAAGATTCATGGCGCTGATGTCCGCCTCGCCTCGAAACTCAGCAGAGAGCGCCGAGCTCACGAGGAGATCTCCACTGTCCACGACAAGAACGTACTCCAACTCTTTTTTGATTTGGGCGATCAGGGTGGCACGCCGTGCCACACCCCCCGATCCTGCGTATGCGCCGCCCTCGAGGGGTTGAATCGTTCCATGGTGTTCACTCGTATGCAGAATCGTGAGGGGCGTCTGAGCGCCAGTTATAGGTGTAAGGAGCCCAGATACAACCAAAAACACAGCGCACATTCGACCGATCTGCTTCATGACAGACATGTAGATTCCCGGGTGAGACAGTGTTGTTCCGCGGATCGATGCTACCGGTGCTTTCCGAAGAGTGTCAAGACAGTAAAGGCTTTTGGCATTGATAGAACCCACGGTCATCATTGACTTGACGCAGCCCTGATGATACCGTCGAGATCTCACCTAAGACATGCACGAAAATCTCATCGAGTGGATTGAACTGATCAGGCCTTATGTTGATCAATATGGTTATCTCATCTTGTTTTTTGGGGTAATGGCCGAGAATGCCTCGCTCCCGGTCCCGGGAGAGACGATCTTGATCATTGCGTCCTTCTATTCTCACCATGGAAATCTTGTATTGGTCGAGGTGATCGGCCTCGCCACGATGGGGTGCATCCTTGGTGACAATATCAGTTTCTATCTTGGCCGACGGCTGGGTCGTCCCTTCATCACACGATATGGCAAGTTTTTCTTCATTACCCCCCGACGTCTATCTCAGGTCGAGAATTTCTTCGAACGCCACGGCGACAAGACCATCTTTCTCCAACGCTGGATTACAGGGGTCCGGGTGATTGGAGCGCTCGTCGCGGGGACTACGCAAATGCGTTGGTCGCGCTTCCTGCTGTTTAATTGCCTGGGGGCCATCACCTGGGTCACGGCGATTTCCATTTTGAGCTACCTCTTTGCGGTGAATCTCCCGATTCTCGTCAAGATTCTCGGTCGCTCGAGTTTGGCGCTACTGGCGGGCGTGCTGGCCCTGGGCGTCTATATTTACCTCAAACGCAGGTACGCCATTGCACGCACATCGCCGCCTGCCTAAGTTACTGAATTTTTTTGGCCTTTGCCTTGACAGGGGAGTATTCAGCCCCTATAATCTATTGCTTCAAAACATTTTGACAACATCAACCGCGGCCAAATGTGCCAGAGCGACGCCGTATCGTACGGCGGAAGGGACGGTTCGTTCTGCTAAACACGGGATCTTTGTCGCTTGTTGTCTGGTTCAGTCATCCTAGGCATACTCCTTATTGGTATTTCTTGAAGGCTCTCCGAAAACGGATGCGGCGTGCTATGGGGAGGTACCCGAGTGGACAAAGGGGGCAGACTGTAAATCTGTTG
>JBBRRL010000225.1:0-4836 GCA_038200775.1 Nitrospirales bacterium | reverse complement strand
TCTTTACCCTTTGCACCCACCCACCCTGGAGTTTGCTAGGACAAACTCCTTCCCCCCTGACGAGTTCGTTTCGTCCATGGCCTGATGATTATTTAAGGCCGCCGGGGATAGTTTCTTTCCTTTGATTCCTTATTTCCGTTAACATGGTCCCGCCCGGAATCTCATTCCACCCGCCCTTCCCCGCCCCGCCAAGACGGGGCTTTCCCTATGGGACACATTTCTTCACCATTGCACCCTCCCGCCCTGAAATCTGCCAAGACAGATTTCTTTACCCCTGGTCCCCACACTTTAGATTTTGCTAAAAATTCTCAGGTCTTGCTACAATGCCGCCCTATGAGAAATGTCCTGACCATGATTCTGGCCGGCGGGCGCGGCGAGCGGCTTCATCCGCTCACTGACCAGCGAGCTAAACCAGCCGTGCCGTTCGGCGGTAAATATCGAATCATCGATTTTACCCTCAGCAACTGCATCAATTCAGGACTACGGAATGTCACCATCCTGATCCAGTACAAATCACACTCGTTGGACCGCCATATCCGGCGAGCCTGGAACATTTTCAGTTCCGAGATGGGGGAATACATCATCTCTTTACCCCCCCAGCAGCGAATCAGCCAGGACTGGTACAAAGGCACAGCCGATGCAGTGTTCCAAAACTGGTTCATTGTCGAGGACGAGCGGCCCGAGTACCTGTTGATCCTTGGTGGCGACCACGTCTACAAGATGAACTACCGGGACATGTATAGTTTCCTGCAGCAGAAACAGGCCGACGTCGTTGTCGGCGCCATTGAGTATCCGCTGTCCGAGGCTTCAAATTTTGGCGTCATCGGCGTGAACAATGATTCGCAAATCACTGGCTGGCAAGAAAAACCGAAAAAGCCCAGTTCCATCCCCAGTGATCCGGACCACGCTCTCTGCTCGATGGGTATCTATCTCTTCCGCACCTCTTGTCTCCACGAGCACCTGGTGGCCGACGCCCCCAAGGAGAGTTCTCACGACTTCGGCAAGGACATTATCCCGGGCATGATCCAGAAGTCTCGTGTCTTCGCGTACAATTTTCGTGACGAAAATCGCAAAGCCGTAAAGTACTGGCGTGATGTCGGTACTCTGGACGCTTACTGGGAAGCAAATATGGATCTGGTCTCCGTCGACCCGCTGTTCAATCTCTATGACAGGAACTGGCCGATCCGGACCGACCAAGGGCAATACCCTCCGGCGAAGTTCGTCTTCGCGGAGGAAGGAAAGGGCGGAAGACTGGGGATCGCTCTCGACTCAATGATTACCGGGGGCTGTATCATCAGCGGAGGGCGGGTGCAAAACTCGGTGCTATCCCCTCGGGTTCGCATCAACGAATACGCGGAGGTCTGTGAATCCGTGGTCATGGAGAACGTGGTGATCGGTGACCATTGCCGCATCCGGCGGGCCATCATTGATAAGGACGTGGTGATTCCGCCAAAAACTGATATCGGCTACGACCGAGAGGCGGATGCCAAACGCTTTACCATCACCGAATCGGGCATTGTGGTCATCTCCAAAGGCATGAAACTCGGTGCATAGCGTGGGTTTCTCATGACACCGCAGCTACCCGAACGCTATGGACAATGCGAAGTCGTCTTGATGGTCGTCCATCCGTTTCTCCTGTTCGCATACTGGGAAGCGTCTCGAGAGAGTTGCCGGCAGGCCTACGACACTCTTGGGCCCGAGATGGAAGGGGCTCGGGCAATGCTACGCATGTACGATATCTCATTGGTCAATTTTGACGGAACAAACGCGCACCACGTTTTCGACATTGACGTCGGATTGGAAGCCCGCGGCTGGTACATTCCCCTCTGGACGGCCGAGAAGTCGTATTGCGCAGATTTGGGTTTCCTTGCCCGTACCGGGCGTTTCCACACTATCGTGCGCTCGAACGTCATTCACACCCCACGCGCCGGTCCATCTTCCCGAACCGATGAGCAATGGATGCGTGTCCCGTTCACCAGACGGCGTAAACCTGACCCGCGGTCTTTCGAATATGTCTCGGCGCCTCCACGTAGCCGTCAGCCCACCACCGACCTTGGTGCGGCGCGGGAACGGACCCGTGACGGGCTGACCGAATCCTTGGCCGACTATCTCGCCGGCGGGGCGCCTACCTCTCGCCAAGACCACCCGTGACCCGTGAACCTCTCGGGTATTTGTGCCTGGTGCTGCACTGTCACCTGCCCTATGTGCGTCATCCTGAGCACGAGAGTTTTCTCGAAGAGAACTGGCTGTATGAGGCGATCAGCGATACCTACATTCCCCTTATACGCATGATGGACGGCCTGCTTCGGGACGGGGTCGATTTCCGCCTGACGATGACACTCTCTCCCCCACTCATCTCGATGCTCCGCGACCCGCTTCTGATCTCCCGCTTCGAGCGGCACCTGAACAAACTCATTGAACTAGCGGAGAAAGAATGCTACCGCACACGCTTTCAACCCCAGTTTCACCGGCTCGCCGAGATGTACCTTCAGCGCTTTCAGCAGACCCGCCATGCGTTTACGCAGGAGTACCGGTACGATCTCGTCGGGGCTTTTGATCGAGTGCAAGAGCTGGGCAAATTGGAGATCATCACCTGCGGGGCGACTCATGGCTTCCTGCCGCTGCTCAATGTTGTCCCGAGTGCGGTCCGCGGCCAACTCCGCACCGCAGTCGCCCATTATGAGGACACTTTCAGGCGGCCGCCGCATGGAATCTGGCTCCCGGAATGCGGATATTTCCCTGGGCTTGACGCAACGCTGCGCGACGTAGGCCTGCAGTTCTTCTTCACCGAATCCCACGGCCTCATGTACGCGGACCCGCGCCCCCGCTATGGCTTACATGCGCCGGTCTTTTGCCCGACCGGCGTCGCGGCCTTTGCACGCGACATGGAATCCTCCAAACAGGTATGGAGTGCCGAGGAAGGCTACCCAGGGGACCCTGCCTACCGGGATTATTATCGGGACGTCGGCTGGGATCTGGATTACGAGTATGTGCGTCCTTATGTCCAAGCGACCGGCCAGCGCATGAATACCGGCATCAAGTATTACCGCATCACCGGCAAGACCAATGAGAAGCAGCCGTATGATCGGGCCTGGGCCCTGCAGCGAACGGCCGATCATGCCGCAAACTTCCTCTTCAATCGCGAGCGGCAAGCCGAGTGGCTCGGTAACAGCATGGACCGTCCCCCGGTTGTGGTGGCTCCCTACGACGCAGAACTGTTCGGTCATTGGTGGTTTGAGGGACCGGAATTTCTTGATAACCTGTTTCGCAAGCTGCACGGCAGCAGCCACATCATCCAGGCCATCACGCCTGCCGAGTATTTGGAACGGCATGATGTGAACCAGGTGTGCACGCCATGCGGCTCTTCCTGGGGAGCCAACGGCTATCACGAGGTGTGGCTGAACGGCTCCAATGACTGGATCTATAGACACCTGCATGTGGCGTCACGCAGGATGGAAGAGTTGACAGGACGCTTTCAGGCGGCGGACGGGGCAGTGTTGCGGGGCCTCAAGCAGGCTGGCAGGGAACTATTGCTTGCGCAAAGCTCGGACTGGGCCTTCATCATGAAAACGGGCACCATGGTGGAGTACGCCGTCAAGCGCACGAAAGATCACATCCATCGCTTCACCCGCCTGTATGAGCAACTTCTCTCAGGAAATCTCGACTTCGAATGGCTCAAGGACATTGAGGACAAGGACAACATCTTTTCCAATCTGGATTACCGGAATTTCTCCTGAGCTATATCCATGACTCTTGAGACCTGGCCGGCCTTGCCTTTGAAAGATTGGAAAGATACGTATGCAACGCTGCACATGTGGACTCAGATCGTCGGCAAGATCCGGCTCGCGCAAACCCCGCCGCTCAATCACTGGTGGAATGTCACGCTGTATACAACCTCACGCGGGCTCACGACCTCGGCAATGCCCTATGAAGACCGTTTCTTTGAGATAGACTTCGATTTTATTGATCACAAACTGCTTATCAAAACCAGTGACGGCTCTTCCAAAACACTCCGTCTGCAACGGCGTTCTGTGGCCGAATTCTATCGCGAGCTAATCGACGCCTTGCAGTCGCTGGGGTGCCCTGTGACCATCTGGACCAAGCCGGTTGAGGTGCCGGAGCGAATCCCCTTTGACCAGGATGACACGCATACAGCCTACAACCCCGAATATGCCCAGCGGGTCTCGCGCATTCTGCAACAAACCAGCCGTGTGCTCACCGAGTTTCGCTCCCGCTTTGTCGGCAAGGTGAGTCCGGTGCATTTCTTCTGGGGTGCTTTTGACCTGGCCGTCACTCGCTTCCGGCCGTGCGGCGCCTCCCCACCCTGGCGCCCCGGATCTCGCCCGCTTTGTTGCCGTTGAAGCCTACTCGCACGAAGTGAGCAGTTGTGGTTTCTGGCCCGGCGGCGGTCCGGTGGACCAGCCCGCGTTCTACGCTTATGCCTATCCGGAGCCTGAAGGCTTCAAGGATTACCCAGTCCAGCCCGCTCAAGCCTTCTACCATGCTGAGATGAGAGAGTTTTTGCTGCCCTACGACGTCGTGCGCACTGCCAAATCGCCCGATCAAGTGCTCCTCTCTTTTCTGCAAAGCACTTACGAAGCCGCGGCGACCCTGGGTAAGTGGAATCGGGCTTCATTGGAACGCGCATGAGATACGGAGAATCCTCCTCGTAAGCCGCATTCTTGTTCATAATCGGTTGTGATGCCACATCTGCATCAACTTGAAATCGTCATCCTGCTGCTAGTCGCGGTGCTTGCGCTCACTACTCTGGCGCGTAACGTCCTTATCCCCTATCCTATTCTGCTTGTCGTTGGAGGTCTTGTTCTGGGGGTGATT
>JBBRRL010000224.1:0-4862 GCA_038200775.1 Nitrospirales bacterium | reverse complement strand
GGTTGGACGTCGCCGATAATTCCGGCGCAAAAAAAGTGATGTGCTTTCATGTGTTCGGAGGGACGCGGCGACGCTACGGCAGCCTTGGGGATGTCATCATGGTGGCCATCAAAGAGGCCATCCCGCACGCCACGGTCAAGAAGGGTGAGATCAGCAAGGCGGTCATTGTCAGGACGGCGAAGGGCGTCCGGCGGGACGATGGATCGTATATCAAATTCGACCGCAATGCGTGCGTGCTGATTAATGCCCAAGGAGAACCCGTCGGGACACGTATTTTCGGGCCCGTCGCCCGGGAACTGCGCTGGAAGAAGTATATGAAAATTATTTCTTTGGCGCCGGAGGTGCTGTAATGCGTCGGCACGGATGGCTCAGTGCAAATCGGCCAGCGGATGCGCCGCCCAAGACGGTCGTCCGAAAGGGTGATCGCGTGGTGGTGATCGCGGGGAAGGATCGCGGCAAATCAGGGAAGGTCCTGCAGGTTTCCCGTGAGAGTCGCCGGGTCACGATAGAGAAGATTAATCTCATCAAGCGTCACACGAAGCCGAATCAACAGAATCGCCAGGGGGGGATCCTGGAACGTGAAGGTGCGATTCACCTCTCAAATGTGATGCTGTACTGCTCGGCGTGTCAGAAGCCCGCCCGCGTGGGCACCAAAATCGCAGCTGACGGAAGCCGGTCTCGCGTCTGCAAAAAGTGCGCGCAGCCTATCGAAACTCCGACTACAAAATAGCGTACCCATGGCAAAGCAAGAAACCAAAACTCCACCCAAAACTCCACCTAAAAGTCAGCCCAAAGCGCAGACCAAATCCGAGGCGAGAGCCGCGGCCAAGCCCGTCGTCCATGCAAACGTCGCGACGAAGCCCATTGCCGAGCCCACGGGTCCGGCACGCCTGAAGGAGCATTACAAGGAGAAGGTCGTGCCTGCGATGATGAAGGCTTTTTCCTATCGGAACGAGATGCAGGTCCCGCACTTGGAAGCCATTGTCCTGAATGTCGGAATGGGTAAGGCCACACAAAACGCCAAGCTGCTGGAATCGGCCGTTGAGGAGTTGGTGGTGATTACCGGTCAGCGGCCCGTGGTTACCCGAGCGCGCAAGGCAATCGCCAATTTCAAATTGCGAAAGGGCCTGGCCATCGGCACAAAAGTGACGCTTCGCGGGCGGCGGATGTACGAATTTCTCGACCGGTTGCTTACGATGGCCCTGCCGCGGATTCGCGATTTTAAAGGGATTTCGCCTAAGTCGTTCGATGGCCGTGGAAATTATACCCTGGGGTTGAAGGAGCAGCTGATTTTTCCAGAGATCAAGTATGATTCGGTGCAGTCCATCCATGGGATGGACATCACGATCGTGACGTCAGCAAATAGCAATGATGAAGGCAAGGCACTGTTGAAGGAGATGGGCGTACCGTTCCGCGCCTAGGTCCAGAACGTATGAGGAGGAGAACGTGTCGCGACTGGCGCTCAGGCTAAAGGCCCAACGACCCGCGAAATTTAAGACCCGACAGTACAACCGCTGCCCCAATTGCGGGCGGGTTCGTGGGTTCTTGCGGAAATTCAGGCTGTGCCGTATCTGTTTTCGTCTTTTAAGCCTTCGGGGAGATGTGCCCGGGGTTAGAAAGTCGAGTTGGTGACCGTATGGCAATGACCGATCCTCTTGCCGATATGTTGACCCGAATCAGAAACGCCATCCGCAGGCGGCATTCGGAGGTTCGCCTGCCGGCTTCAAAATTAAAAGCTGAGGTGGCCAGAGTGCTGCAGCAGGAAGGTTTTATTGCGGCGGTGGAGCCCGTTGCTGAAGATGGGCATAGCCTGCTGCGAGTACAGCTGCGCTATGAAGAAGGCGAAGTTCCGATCATCACCGGGTTGCGGCGTATCAGTAAACCGGGGCATCGGGTGTATGCCCGCCATACACGCATCCCGTCCATCATGCAGGGCATGGGGGTGGCTATCCTGTCCACGCCAAAAGGCGTGATGACAGGCTCCGAAGCCCGCAAGCAGGGGATCGGCGGCGAAGTCCTCTGTTACGTATGGTAAGCCGCAATGGGTGACACGCACGACGCTGCACGCGGGAAATGCCTGTCTTCCACGGACGGCTGGCGCGGATTCTAAGGGGTAATAATGTCACGTATTGGCAGAAAACCAGTGCCCATTGTATCCGGCGTGGAAGTGAAAACCGCCGGACAGCAGATCTCTGTGAAAGGGCCCCTTGGCAGCTTGACGCGCGAGATTCCGCCGACGATCACGGTGGCTGTTGCGGGTACCCAGGTTGATGTGACGAGAGAGTCTGATCAGCGGCAACAGCGTGCGTTGCATGGCCTGGTGCGCAATGAAATTCAGAACATGATGCACGGCGTCACCGTAGGGTTTGAACGGACACTTGAGATCAATGGCGTTGGGTATAAAGCCGCCATGACAGGCCGCACGATCAGTTTTAGCCTTGGACGGACGAATCCCATCGTCTTTCCGGTTCCGGAAGGTATTGAAGCGAAGGTGGACAAACAAACGATTGTGACCATCAAAGGCGTGAACAAAGCGCTGGTCGGCCAGACGGCCGCCAACATCCGGGCTCTAAAGCCACCGGATGTCTATAAGGCCAAAGGTATCAAGTATTCGGGCGAAGTACTCATTAGGAAAGAGGGCAAAACGGGCAAGTAGCGTTTCAATATGAACACAAAATGAACACACACCAACGAGAACAAGGCCGCCATCGGCGGCACCAGCGCGTCAGGCTTCGGGTATATGGGACCGTCAGCCGTCCTCGCTTAAACGTCTATCGGAGCCTGTCGAATATTTATGCACAGCTGATCGATGACAGTACGGGACGAACGCTATTGAGTGCGTCCAGCCTCGACAAGGATCTCTCGGCTACGGGGAAGACCGGAGGGAATATTGCTGCGGCGACGGCGGTGGGGCGCTTGGTCGCCGAACGGGCGCTCAAGGCGAACCTTACCTCCGTCGTCTTCGACCGGGGCGGCTACCAGTACCACGGTCGCATCAAGGCACTGGCCGAGGCGTGTCGAGCGGGCGGCTTAAAGTTTTAATAAGAATGGGAGTGAATGAATGACAGTGGACCAGAAAGAACATGCCCGGCGGCCTGAAATAATCATCCGGCTCATGGGTCGAGCAAGCCAAAGGGTAAAGGAGCTTGTCTTGGCATCCTTCAGGGTGGGTTCGGGTTCAACGGTATGAAGGTCAATCCAGACGAACTGAACCTTAAAGATAAGGTCATCTTTATCAACCGGGTAGCCAAGGTTGTTAAGGGCGGCAAGCGCTTTAATTTTACGGCGTTGGTTGTCGTCGGGGACGAACAAGGCTGGGTCGGGATCGGCAAGGGTAAAGCGGCAGAGGTGCCGGAAGCCATTTCGAAAGCCGTGCAGCACGCCAAGAAGCAGTTGGTTCGGATCTCCATAAAGAACGGCACGATCCCACATGAAGTGCTCGGCCATTTCGGCGCGGAGCACATCATGTTGAAGCCTGCGGTCGCGGGAACGGGGATCGTCGCCGGGGGTGCGGTGAGAGCCGTGATTGAATTGGCCGGCATCCATAACATTGTGGCGAAAACCTTGGGGCGCGGTAATCCTTTCAATGTCGTTCTAGCAACCCTCGAGGGTTTGAACCGGTTGCGCGATCCGGAGGATGTACTCCGGATACGGCATACCCCCACGCCCTCGGCCGGCTTCCCGCAAGCCTAATGTCTCCGGAGAAGGAACCAGCATCCATGCTGAAGATCACATTACTTCGAAGTCCTATTGGGACTCCGAAATCGCACCGCATTCTTTTACGCGCGCTGGGCTTGCGACGCATCCGGCATACCGTGACCCGTCCCGATACCCCGCAGGTCAAGGGCTTGATCCACAAGCTTGCGTATATGGTCGGTGTTGAAAAGGCTGCATCATGAAACTCCATGAGTTGAAGCCCGCGCCCAATTCCCGGACGCGGCGCAAACGTATTGGCCGAGGCATCGGCTCCGGCCGCGGCAAAACCGCCGCCAAGGGTCATAAGGGACTCCTTGCGCGCTCCGGAGGCGGAAAACGCCCCGGCTTTGAAGGCGGACAGATGCCGCTCAAACGTCGAGTGCCGAAGCGAGGGTTTACAAACAACTTCCGCGTAGAATGGGCGATCGTCAACCTGCGCGATCTCGCACGGCTGGAAGGGACTCCGGAAATTACGCCGGCCTTGCTGCTTGAGAGGGGCTTGATCCGTAGAGGGTCGTCCCGGATTAAGGTCCTCGCCGAAGGCGACCTCACCCGGCCGCTATCAGTGCAGGCCCATCGGTTCAGCGCATCGGCCGCCGCAAAGATTCAAGCCGCCGGGGGGAGGGCAGAGGTTCTGGACGGTGCTTGAGCGGCTCATCACCAATATCAAGAACGTCTTCAAGATTCCTGAGCTCAGGAATCGGATTCTGTTCACGCTCGGGATGCTGGCGGTGTACCGGATCGGTGCGCATATCCCGACCCCCGGAATCAATAACGACGAACTTGGTAAATTCCTCCTCGAAAAAGGCGGGGCCCTGCTCGGGTTCCTGGACATTTTTTCCGGCGGGGCGCTGTCTCGACTCACGATTTTCGCGTTGGGCATCATGCCCTATATCAGCGCGTCAATCATTCTGCAGTTATTGACGGTGGTTATCCCGCATCTCACGAAGCTCGCGAAGGAAGGCGAACGCGGACGAAAGAAGATCATTCAATACACGCGGTTTGGGACGATCGGAATCGGCCTCATTCAAGCCTTCGGCATCGCCATCGGGATCGAACAAATGAACAACGGCGCCTTTGTATTGGACAAGGGCTGGGGCTTCCGGCTCATGACCATGCTGACATTGACTGCCGGCACGGCGTTTCTCATGTGGCTCGGCGAACAG
>JBBRRL010000223.1:0-4887 GCA_038200775.1 Nitrospirales bacterium | reverse complement strand
TATCGTGATTCGTGCAATGTGCCGCAAGCCATCCCTATTGGCGAGCGGCTCGCGGATCAGCTCAAAGCCGATGCGGCCCAGGTGTTTGAGAAAATTATCGATGCCACCAGCAAGGAACCTTCCGATGCGGTGTTGACGGCAGTTCTTGAGACCGGGGAATTGGACCTCTATATCCCGCGCCGCGAGATCGGCGAATATCCATTGAAAGTCTTGCTGCGGTTGCGGACCACCGTCACCGATTCCGAGGGCAAGGTGCTGTTCAATGAGCCGATCAAGGGTGAAGGCAAATGGACGGCGCGAACGGACGGCCAGGACTGCGCGGTGCAAGGCATCATGCTGCCAGTCACGGAATCGATCGAGAAGCTCTCCGATCGGGAAGTCGAAAGCCTGACACAGTCAGTGAAAATCCGCGATGCCGCAATCGCGCGGCGCTCCCGTCAAGAGATGCTCGCTGGAGGCAGATCTGCGGGGCCCGGCGGTACTGACAAGAACGGCGCGGAGATGCCGGGTTTGAGCTTTCGTGCCTCGTTGGAAGATGCCAATCGAAACCAGGTGCTGGAGGGGGGTGAAAAAGTTGTGGTCCGTGTCGAGGTATCAAACAGCGGACCTGGCGTTGCCCGGTCCGTCGCAGTGGTGCTTTCGGGCACGCCTGCCTTGGTAAAGGAGTTTACGACGCCGACATTGCTTGGGGATATTCAGCCTGGGGAAAGAAAGCAAGTGGCGATCTCGTCGACGTTATCGTCTTCCCTGGCAGACCAGCAAGCCGAGCTTGTGGTGCAGGTCACGGAGGCAAATGGCCATAACGTACCTACCCGAAAGCGCTTTGTCGCGAGCGTTCAACCTGCACGTGGCGTGAAGGTGCCGGAAGAATACGTTGAAGTGCTTTCGGTTGATGTTGATCAGATTCCCGCGAAGATCCCTGGCTTTGAGCGCCGGACTTCCTACGCGGTCGTCGTGGGAATCGGGAACTACCGAGAACCGGGTGTGCCCCCGGTGAAGTACGCCAAGCGGGATGCGGAGGTGGTGGCGAAGTATCTAAGCAGCGTGGCGGGTTTTCCTGCCGAGAATGTCCGTGTGCTTACCGATGATCACGCTCTGGCCGCGGATCTCAACAAGACCTTCGAAAACTGGCTTCCGCAAAAGGCTCACTCCTCCGGTGTAGTGTTTGTGTATCTCGTCGGGAACGCCCTTCGTACCGATGCCGGAGTACCGGTGCTTTTGCCCTATGAGGGCGAAGTGGCGAACGAAAACACCCCAGGGTATTCAATCAAGCGCCTCGAAGAGGTGCTCAATCGCTTGCCCTCTCGGCTGAAGCTCATTTTTGCCGATCTGTCGTTTCCATCCCCGAAAGACTCCGGGGGAGAGTTCCCCAGACAGCTGGTCTGGATGGATGGAAAACTCCAGACAAAGGGGAGAATGGTGATGGTGGCGTCCTCTGGAGTTGCCTCGGCCAGCGTCTCCTCCGATGCTACGCAGCACGGCCTCTTCACGTACCATTTCTTAAAGGCTCTTCGTGGCCAGGCGGATACCAATGCCGATGACTGGATTGATCTGGGAGAAGTGTTGCACTATATGCGAAGCCGATTGTCCGCCGTCGATGCTACAACTCCCGCGGCGATGCAGTTGACGGTGGCGCCTCAGGTACCTCCCGACGGTCCTGTTGGATCTTTCCCCTTAGCTAAACTACGCCAGTAAGATTCCCTTATCCAAACTTCCATTTGTCAGATATACTAAGTACTTGATTTCCTGGAGTCCCCAAACGCATGGCTGATGCCGCTGCTCTCTGCGCGACTTTAACTTCGAAGCTCGCAGGGCACAGTCTTCCTGTCATTCGTCAGACCTCGGCGAAAGTCATTGCCTTGCTCTCTTCAAAACACAGTGACGTCGAGGTCATTGCCGACGCCATCCGCAAAGATCAGGCGTTCATGGCGAGGATCTTACACGTGGCCAACAGCGCCTACTATCGTCGCAAGGGTGACAAGATTACGACAATTACTCGGGCGATTCTTCAAATCGGCTATGCGACCACCCGCGACATTGCGCTGGCTGCGGAGTATGTAGAGTTTGCGCACAAGCGTCAGGACACGGGCGTGAATCTTCATCGGCTGTTGGCCAAGGCCTTCGTAGCGGCTCATCAAGCAAGCGCGCTGGGCGCAGCCATTCGACTGCCTGATCCTGAAGCGCTCTTCACGTGTGCGTTGCTGGAAAGCCTCGGCGAATTCGCGCTGGCGTCGTACCTGCCGGTGACGTTTAAGGAGATTGCTCTTGTTGCGCACGAGGAAGGTATACCGTATGAAGAGGCGCATTTTCAGGTGACAGGGTTAACCCCCCATGCCATCACCGTCCTCATCGCCACGGCGTACCAGTTGCCTGAAGACCTGATCGCGCCGATTCCTGATTGGAACGCCATGCCGGATTGGATGGTGGTTGATCGCCGTCACGCCGTGGTGCACCTTGCGAACGCCTGCGCTGCGAATCTCTTCGCCACCGACTCACCGATGCTCTTAGAGGATTTCAATGGGTTCATGAGCAGGGCGACAGCCGCTTTGGGACTCGAGCCTGCGCAGATCGCCACGCTTCTGACAGAAGCGTTTCAAAAGGCCCTGGAATTTGCGGCGACTGTGAAAATTGGGGCCAACTCCTTTGCGTTGGAAAGAGTTCCGCTCGACACACCACGACAAACCCTGGTTCAGAATTGCACCCAACTCACAAGGTCGGCCTGATCGTCCAGTTCGCAGCGCTTATCGGGGACTCTTACCAGCCCGGCGTTGACAACCTCTGCGTAAGATGCGAAAGTTTCTCTATACCCCAGCAGCCGGCGTAGCTCAGTGGTAGAGCAGCTGATTCGTAATCAGCAGGTCGGTGGTTCAATCCCACTCGCCGGCTCCACTCAGTCACACTAAGAACAACAGCTTATGACATCCACTAGGGCGCTCACCGTCACTGATTATTAGGAACTTGAGATCGAATGGCTGCGAGGGCGGAAGGCGGGATTGAAGAGACGTTTGTTCGTAAACTGAACGAAATCAACGCTGTTATTGATTTTCATAAATGTCTATAAGCCATTGCTTTTGCTCATTTCGTCGTTTTTTGAAAAACCCCGGGGCTGGCCGTGTGTTCATGTGACGTATCCGCGCATACATTACCTTTTCCATGACAACTGCCGATATGGTTCATAGAAATCCGCAGGAGCAGCATCGCCGCTTTGCTGGTCCAATCGGGCCGCAATCGTGCGTGAATGACTTCACCGGCAACCAATGAAATGAGGCGATATGAAAATGTATTGCGCGATGGGACATGAATGGGCGATGAACGACACAGCAAACTGTCCTCATTGCGACCTGTACGGGCATTTCGATAAACGAGACGCCGAAGAAGAACTTAAGACCGATCATCACTCGACTTTACTCGTGAGACATTGCGCTTAATCTGAAGAGATCCGTGTCCATCACGGTTCCAACACTCTTCGGAGGCCGGTGCTGCTCCAATAGCGCCGTACCCGCAGTGATCCTCTCCATAATCAACCCGCTATGAGCGACCTTCTGCCGACGTCAGTTGCGGTTTAAACCGACGCAGGCGTATGGCCGGTTGCCACACGGCATCGAAGTGTCTTTTGATTGCGATGGATTGCAGGATTTCAGGAAGACAAGAAATACTGAGTGAACGGTTCTATTCAAAGAATCCAATGACACGACCCGCGAGTCATGTCGGCAAGACTACAGCTGATCTTTGACGGGAAACGCAAAGAGATCGACAAGGCGTTCATAGATTCCCCGCGATTTCCAATCTTCATAACTGATCTGCTTGGCGTATTTTAAATCCTCGTGGAAAATTTCTTCGAGACGAGTTGTCGCGGCGTGATCGTATACCGTGAGGTTGATTTCCTGATTCAAGGCAAAGGAGCGATTATCGAAGTTGGTGCTGCCGATTGTCGCCCACACGCCGTCGACCACCATCGTCTTGGCGTGCAACAGGCACACCTGATACTCGTAAATCTGAACGTTCCCGCGGAGCAGCGGACCATAGTGGCCGCGGCTCACGGGGTATGTGAGCTGACTATCTATCTTGGCTGGGACCAGCACCATGACCCGCACGCCACGCGCGGCTGCCTTTACTAACTCTTCGGTCATCACCTCGTCGGGGATGAAGTACGGGTTCGTAATGAGAATTGATTTCTTCGCCGAGTTGATCGAGAGTAGGAATAGCATGTAGCTTTGAAAGCTGCCGCCTGTGGGGGAACTCTTCACAATTTGCGCAGGCACATCCCCACGCGGTTCGAGGGGTGGGAAAAAGCCCTTCCCCCCGATCACAATGCCGGTAGTTTCGAGCCAGCTTTCGGCAAAGCCTGCCTGAAGAAATTTAACCGCCGGGCCTTCGATCCGAGCGTTGGTATCACGCCAATGGTCGGGTGTCCGTCCGTTTCCTGTCCACGCGTCGCTTATTCCGTATCCGCCGGTAAATCCGACTCGCCCGTCAATGACCAGAATTCTCCGATGACTTCGGTAGTTGTAGCGCAATAATTTCCACGGAAAAATGATTCCCTCCGCGCTTACCCGGCGAAAGTATTCGACGTGACAGCCGAAATCTTTCATCATCTTGAGAAGGTCGGACGGCGCTTTTCCTGATCCGTGGTGATCGAGCAGAATGTTTACGCTGACGCCTGCCCGGCAGCGATCCGCAAAGGCCTCTGCGAATTCATGAGCGATAGCGCCGTCTTCGAAGACATACTGCGCCATTGTAATGGTGGATTTCGCATGCTTAATCTCGCGCAGCATAACGGGAAACGTTTCATCACCGTTACGTAAGATGTCGATGCGATTGCCCGCGAGGATGGGTGCGTCGGTGTGAGCTTCAATGGTGGGGAAAAAGGCAGCTTGGTCGAGCCTG
>JBBRRL010000222.1:0-4895 GCA_038200775.1 Nitrospirales bacterium | reverse complement strand
GGTGGTATTCGAAGCCTTCCCCGGACTGGTTCCCGAACCAGTTCATGAAAAATCCGTTGGGCCAGTGCACCATTGCAATTGCGACCACCATGATGCAGAAAATACCGAAGGCTGCCATTCGCGTCAAAAATCCGGCAATCAGCGCAAGGCTTCCAAACGACTCGGTAATGATCACGAGGAACGCGAGCACCGCCGGGATATGCATTTTCTCTGTGAACATGTTCATTGTTCCGGCAAAGCCAAAGCCTCCGAACCACCCCAGCAGTTTCTGGGCGCCGTGCGGAAACATGACCATGCCCAGCATGACTCGTAAAATCAGCAGCGACCACGAATCATTGGTTTCAAACAGCTTTCTCATTGCACCCTCCCATCCCCTGAAATCTGCCAGGACAGATTTCTTTTCCCTGGCAGTTCCCTTCATTGTTCGATAAAACTCTTCTTGAGCCCAAGAAGCAGACCTCGTAAGTCTGTCATTTGACGATTGGTCAACGCCCGCTCAAAATAAGGCTTCATATAATTGATATGCGCCGGGAATACCCTCTGAAACAATCGCTCGCCCTTTGGCGTGAGTCGCACAATGATACTGCGCCGGTCTGTGTCTGAAGGGAACCGCTCGATTTGACCGCGGGCCTCCAGGCGATCCAGGACGCCCGTCAGCGTTCCTTTCGTCACCAGCGTCTTGCCCGAAAGTTCCGCACACGGCATACCGGCCGTATCTCCCAATGTCGCGATGACATAAAACTGCGCGGACGTGAGCCCGAGCGTTCTGATATGTCGGTCGTCCTTCCGCACGAAAGCGAAATACGTTTCCACGAGTGGCCTTAGCACCCGCAAAAATGGCTCGGTGCCGGGGTCGCGGGTCTCAGGTGTTCGTCGTGGTCGCGGCATTTGTGATTAACAAGACGTTGTCACTATTAATAGTACTAGTTAGTACTATTGTCAAGTGGGGTGCCCGTAACAGCCAATTATGCTCATGCGGATTTCTATCGGGGTGCTGTCAAAACGTCAGATACAGCCCAATGCCTATCGCCTCGATCTTTTGAGCGAAGAACTGCCCATAGGGGACGAACCCATGATAGTAGTTTACAAGCAATCTAAGACGTCGATCGATGCCGGCCTTCCACAATTCCAGGCCGCCAACGATGTTGCTGTTGACGATCCAATGAAGTTCCTCAAATGCCTTAAAGTCGGCGCCGATGACCGGAATCACGCGAAGCCTAGGCACCTGCATTGCCTCGGTCGGAGCTGCGATGGTCGGCCACCGAAACTCAATTCCCCATTGCACCCCATTCCTATCGAGTGTAGAGGGCTCCCGATGAACAAGGGTACTTCCACCGCCATACACCCGCCCCCATCCTCCTGGAGCGTCAAGGGAGACAATCGCTTCCATCGCCTCGAAACTCAGGTTCACACGACGAAACCCCGGATTTCCCAATAGAAACTCGTCTCCAAGGTGACTGCTCTGATGGTACAACCGCACGCGCGTCGATACGAGCCCGCGCCGCCATGAGAGCGGAAACCCGACGACATAGTCCGCATTGATGAGGTCCGCGGACGCGGCATCAAGATTGAACTGCGCAAACACACCAGCGAGTACGCCGACCTGCCACCCATCACACACATTCCGCCTTCCAACCAGACCGAAGGTCCCGCCAACACCGACCGAGGCAATGTTGAGGGAGGTGTTATTGTTGCGGACGCGGGTTGCCTGCCAGGAAGCGAAGAACTGTGGCTGCTTCGGATCAGCCATGAGTGGGCGAAAGACGTCGTCGGCCGGAAAGCTTTCGATCTCCGCCGAGTCGGTGTTGTGCGAGCGCACCGCTCCGATCCCTTCATAGCGGCAGTCCACAGTGGACGCATCTTTGGTTGCCACCTCTTCCGCAGTCGCTGGAACAACTTGGAGTGCCCCCAGCGCCGTGAGGACGGCGCACCACACGAGCGTTGATTGAAAAGACATGTTCTTTCTCGTTCTATGTATGCGTCTGCGTGGCACTGCTGGGCGAATTCCCAACCCCTGACCCGATCCCGCCTTGCTTCAGCGACTTCTACCTCATCAAGATCGCTCATCCCTGGTTCGCGGTGCGGCGATTATACTCCCGGATAAAAATGATAAACATCACCTGAAAAGTGGGAGGTCGCGCCACAGATGATCGAACTGCCGCTTAGCAATCGTAAGTATCTAGCCGGCTGAAAAGTGAAGACTCAGGATGCGGATTTAAAATCTATGACTGTCTTCACATCGTGCGGGCGGCGCTCGAGGGCTTGTCGCCACTGCTCGAGCGAGACACGTCGGGTGATCAGAGCCTTCAACCACTCCATGTCCGCCAGGGCGAGTGCCTGGGCTGCCGCCTCATAGTGGCGTCGGATGGCGTTGACAGAACCGACGATGACATTATTCTCCAGGACCAGTTCGCGATTGAGTTCACTAAGATCGACCGCCAGTTTCCGTCCGCCTGACGACACACCCGTGAGACATGCAATTCCCTGGGGTCCGATATGCCTCATCACCTCAAACACAAGGGACCCATCGCCAGTGCATTCGAGCACGATGTCGGCCTGCTGACAGGCCTGCTCCACGGAACCGGTGTGATAGGTCGTTCCTAGGGCCCTTACCAACGCCGGCTTGGGACCCTCCGTCGAGCGATCGAGCACATGCACGTCAAGCCCGCGCTGCACTCCCAAAAGCGCAGCCAACAGACCAATAGGACCGGCCCCCGTCACGAGAGCCCGATGCGGAGACCAATGTGACCGGTTCCCAATCCGTTCAATCTGCTCCCACGCTTTTGCCAAGACACTTGCTGGTTCCAGCAAGACCCCAACCTCCTGGATTCGCGGATGAACCTTGATCGCAAACTCCGCCGGAATACGGAAGCGCTCAGACGCAAACCCATTCAGTTCTTTGATGCCATGCTCGGTGTAGCGGCCATTGCGGCACATATCCCACTCGCCCACGGCGCAACTCGGACAAGGCACAGGATCCGGCTGGCGCACGATTCCGACGACGGCATCGCCGGCTGCAAGTCCGCTGCCTGCCGGCGCTTCCACCACGCGTCCCAGTGATTCATGGCCCAGCACCAACTTGGACTTCCCTGGTGCAGCGGCGCCGTAGAGTCCTTTTACGATTTCAACATCAGTGCCGCATATCCCGATCGCAAGAGTTTCAACCAGGACCGACCCTTCGGTAATCGGAGGCTCTTCGAACTCTTCCAATCGCGCAGAATCCGCCTGTCCAGGAATTACGGTGATGGCCCGCATGACTTCAGGAAGGGACTTCTCGGGCGTCGATCATAGCCACTGCTTTTTCCTGAAGAAGATGACCATGGCTATGACGACGGACCCCATGACAGCAAGTACGACGGGATATCCCCAACGGGATTGCAGCTCCGGCATGTGCTCAAAGTTCATGCCATAGATGCCGGCGATAAACGTCAGCGGCATAAAAATAGTGGTGATGACGGTCAACACTTTCATAACGGCGGCCATTCTCTGGCTGTTACTCGAAAGGTAGATCTCCAGCATCCCGGTGGTCTGGTCATGAAACGTCTCGATCGTTTCCATGATCTGCACCGCATGATCGTAGACGTCGCGGAAGTAAGTCTTTGTGTCGTCCATGATGAGACCGGTTTCGTCCCGGTGAAGCCGGCTGATGACCTCACGGAGCGGCCATACGGCCCTGCGGAGATACAAAATCTCCTTCTTTAGTTGGAGAATCTTTCCCAAACTCACGTCCTTTGGATCGAGCACACACATGTCCTCTAACGCTCCGATTCTTTCGCCCAATCGCTCGAGGATAATAAAATAATGGTCCACAATGCCGTCGATCAAGGCATAACACAGATAATCCGCTCCTCGCTTTCGAATCTGACCCTTACCGGCTCGCAATCGACTCTTCAGAGAATCAAAGACGTCCTTGCCATTTTCCTGGAACGTCAGCACGTAATCTCGGCCTAAGACAATGCTGACTTGTTCACTGATGACTTGATCAGCATGATCGGCCGAATAGAGCATCTTTAAGACGACGTATAAATAGTCCGGAAAATCGTCCACTTTCGGGCGCTGGTCGGTATTCACAATGTCTTCGAGTAGGAGCGGATGCAGATGGAAGAGCTGCCCGATCTCCTCGATTAACTTGACCTGATGAAGGCCTCCTATATCAAGCCAGGTGACTGTTTTGCCTGAAACACGTTTCCAATCGGTAAGGTCGGTTAATGCCTTTTCATTGATGTGAACTTCATCGAACTCGATCAACGAGATGCGTGGTGTCTCAACTTTTTTGTCCCCGATATAAACCAGGGTGCCGGGCGGGAGGCCAGCCTTTTGGGATCTTCTATTTTTTATCATGGCCGGGATTCTACCCTGTAGGAAAGAGAGTTTCTATCACAACCCTAGTAACAGGCGTCTTAGCGGAACGATTGCAGCAGCACGTTCACGCCGTAGGCGACAAGGCCGGCGCCTGGCAAAGTGAACATCCATGCGTAGAGGATCCGCACCGTGACCCCCCACCGCACCGCCGAGAGCCTCGTCACCGCGCCCACGCCCATAATGGAGGAGGTAATGACATGGGTCGTGCTCACGGGCAGGCCAAAATGCGCGGTCCCGAGGAGAATCAACGCAGCGCTGGTTTCTGCCGCAAAACCGTGCACCGGTTCCATCTTCATGATCCGCATTCCAAGGGTCCGGATAATGCGCCACCCGCCGGCTGCCGTCCCCAACCCCATCGCAAGGGCACACGAGAGGATGACCCATGTGGGAACGACCACTTGGTCGAGCCGTCCCGCCGAAACCAAAGCCAGGGTCGACCACAATGCGATCGAGGGGTATTCCGGCGCTGAGGGCGAGCTGGATCGAGGTATCGAGGTAGGATTTGATCTCGGCGATAATGTCGCTGAACGTCG
>JBBRRL010000221.1:0-4897 GCA_038200775.1 Nitrospirales bacterium | reverse complement strand
TGGCTGCGGTCATTCCGGCCGTGTTTAATACGATCGGCATGGAAGCGGGCGGGCGGATGTTGACGCAGACCTTTCAAGGCTATGACCGTCTTGTCCTGATCTCAGCAGGAGTGTTCATGGTAGGTCTGTTGGCTCGAACTCAACTGTCGATGGATACGGGCGCAAGAATGAGAACCGAGGCATTCTTATTCACGATGATGCTCAGCATCGCCGTCTTTCTTGCATTCTACTTGAACCCGGAAATCGTACGTCTTCAGGAAGCTGCATTTGCATCTCACACGGAGGGCAGCAAACGCTCCGCCTATGAGGCGTTCTTTCGCTTGCACAAAATCGCGCGTGCGCTGTACTTGCTAAACTTCGCGTTCGGCATTGCCGCAATCTGTGTCAAAGTACGGAAATGGAGCCAATGAAGCCAGCGATACTCGCTCTCGCAGATGGCACTGTGTTCAAAGGTGTCGCGTTCGGATCAACCGGCGAGACAACCGGTGAAGTGGTTTTCAACACCGCGATGTCAGGCTACCAAGAAATATTGACCGATCCGTCCTATCGTGGACAAATGGTGACGATGACGTATCCCCACATCGGGAATTACGGAATTAATACCGAAGATATGGAATCTCGCCAGCCATGGCTCGCCGGCTTTATCGTGAAGGAGGCCTGTCATACCCCCAGCAACTGGAGAAGCCGACTCTCCCTTAATGATTATCTAAAATCGCATGGCATCTCCGCTATTGAGGGTATCGACACGCGGGCACTCACCACGCACCTGCGGGATCATGGATCGCAGCAGGGATGCCTCTCCCATCTCGACCTTGATCCTGACCGAGTGGTGAAGAAGGCGCGAGAGGCACCTAACATCCTTGGCCGGGATCTCGTGCGAGAGGTCACGTGCACAGGCGTCTATTCATGGAGCGACGATACCGGCGCGTGGCGAACTTCCAAGTCTCCCCGAGTCGCTCCCTTTACCGTCGTGGCCTTCGATTTTGGAATCAAGTACAATATCCTACGGCGACTGGTGGAGGAAGGCTGCGCGGTGAGCGTCGTTCCTGCCACGACAACCGCGGATGAGGTATTGGCAATGAATCCAGACGGGATCTTTTTATCGAACGGACCGGGGGATCCGGCAGGGGTGTCGTATGCGGTGGACACCGTGAAGGAACTATTGGGACAGCGTCCAATCTTCGGGATTTGTTTAGGCCATCAAATACTTGGACTTGCGTTTGGATTACAAACGTATAAGTTGAAGTTTGGCCATCATGGGGCAAACCATCCTGTCCTTAACTTGGAGACCCAAAAAGTGGAAGTGACGTCCCAGAACCATAACTTCGCCGTACGCAGTAGCGTCACGGCAACAGGAAAAGGGCAGACAGAAAACTGGGCCACACCGTACGGTGCTGTACGGGTCAGTCATGCAAGCTTAAACGATGATGCCGTGGAGGGATTTCGCTGTCTCGACATTCCAACATTCTCGGTCCAATACCATCCAGAGGCATCTCCGGGGCCGCACGATGCAGGCTACCTTTTTCAACAGTTTATCGACATGATGGCGAAAGGACGAGCATGACGGAGCAGGGTCTAATTACAATCGGGAAGTTGTTCAAAGATTCTCGAAAATGGAGCCTGACTCCGCTTTTGCTTTTTGCTCTTCTGGCCTCAGGATGTGTCTCAGTTTCTTTATTTCCGCAAAAACTGCCGCTGCGGGAGAAGACCGTCCAAGGAACCGGCGCAGATAAAATCCTGATGGTGAGTATCGCCGGACTCATCTCCGAAGGAAAGGATGGCGGCCTTCTTGACCGGGACGATGACCTTGTGGCGCGAATTAAAGAAGAACTAACGCTCGCCGCCGAGGATGAGCATATCAAGGCGATCCTCTTAAGGATTAACAGCCCTGGGGGAACAGTGACGGCGTCAGATGTCATCTATCATGAGATCATGGCCTTTAAAGAAAAGCGCAAGCTTCCTGTAGTCTCGGTGATCATGGATGTCGGTGCATCCGGCGGCTACTACATCGCGGTCACTGGCGACCGGATCCTTGCCCATCCGACCAGCATTACCGGAAGCGTGGGCGTGATTATGCTCAGGGTGGGCGCCGAGGGCCTGCTTCAGAAGATCGGGGTCGAAGCGTTCGCCATCAAGTCAGGTGCTAAAAAGGATATCGGCTCGCCGTTCAGGCCTATGACCGAAGACGAGCGGGCGATCTTTCAGACGATGATCAATGGCTTTTTTTCACGATTTTTGGAGGTGGTCTCTCTAGGCAGATCGCTACCCATGGATCAACTGAAAGAGATCACGGACGGGCGCGTGCTGACCGGCCCCCAAGCCTTACGTTTAGGCCTTGTCGACGACGTCGGCTACCTTGAGGACGGCATTGCCGTTGCAACAAAACTGGCGGGCTTGACCCAGGCGCGGGTGGTCATGTACGCGCGGCCAGATGCCTATCGGAACAATATCTACTCGCGCGCGAGCAGCGAGGGTGCGCTTGAGTCGCTGGCCCGATTGGATGTCATGAGTCTCGTCCGGGGGAGTTCTCCGCAATTCCTGTACTTATGGATGCCATGAACGACGCGATTGGACGACGTGACGCATTATCGCAGGTCGCCAGGCTAACTGCCGGCGTCTGCGGCCTCTGCCTCTCTGGTAGTGTGCTTAGCCAACTGTACGGTTGTTACAAGGCGCCCGGCACCGCACGCGATCAGTTGATCTTTTTTTCCGAAGACACCGAGATGAGCATGGGCCTCAGCGCGTATCGCGATGTCCTGAAACAATTCCGGTTAAGTACGAATGCCGAAACCAATGCCATGGTACGTAGGGTTGGAGAACGCATTGCAGCTGTGGCGAACCGCCCCGACTACGACTGGGAGTTCGCCGTTATTCAAGATGATAAGATCATCAATGCTTTCTGCTTGCCCGGCGGCAAGGTGGCCTTCTTCACAGGCATTTTAAAGAAAACTGAAAATGAGGCCGGGGTAGCCACGGTGATGGGCCATGAAGTCACACACGCCATCCAGCGTCACGGAGTCGAACGCATCAGCCGGGGCATCATCGAACAGGTCGCGCAAGTTGGTGCGCTGGCCGGCGCGGCGACAGGGAAGGTCAATCCGCAGGTCGCGATGGGATTGTTGAGCGCCTATGGCGTCGGGGTGTCCTTGCCATTTAATCGGGCGCAAGAAACCGAAGCCGACAAGATCGGCCTTCGTCTGATGGCAGAAGCAGGATACGATCCCAAAGAGGCATTGGCCTTTTGGGAGCGCATGAGCGGCTGCCCGCGAAACATGATCGGCAAGTTATGTTTCCGCTCCGGGGCCGGCATCCCGGAATTCTTAAGCACGCATCCGTCGGATGAGAATCGCATCAAGAACATGGAACTATGGATTCCCGAGGCGCGAAAGTATTACCACCCGGCAGCGCCACCCCCTTCGACCGACCCCGCGACTCCGGTACACCCGGTCCCGCCATTAACGAACTCGACAAAATACGGATGATGCCCATGGGCTGGAATCTTTTCGCAAGTGCCTAAGCGGCTGGACATCAGCAGCATCCTGTTGATCGGTTCCGGACCGATCGTCATCGGTCAAGCGTGCGAGTTCGATTACTCAGGCACCCAAGCCTGCAAGGCCTTACGCGAAGAAGGATATCGTGTCATCTTGATCAACAGTAATCCCGCGACGATTATGACCGATCCTGAACTCTCGGACCGTACGTACATTGAGCCGATCACGGTGGAGGTGCTGGAACAGCTCATTCAACAGGAACGCCCAGACGCCTTGTTGCCCACGATGGGCGGACAGACGGCGCTTAACATGGCCGTCCAGCTAACCGAGCGAGGAATACTTCAGAAGTATAACGTGGAACTCATCGGCGCCAGCTACGAAGCCATCCATAAGGCGGAAAATCGAGAGGCCTTTAAAGAAGCGATGGCCCGCATCGGGTTGCGCACGCCGGCCAGTTCGGTCGCCCGCACCCGTGAGGACGCTGTGCGAGCGATGGAGCTCATCGGGTTTCCCGCGATCGTCAGACCGTCGTTCACCCTCGGGGGCACGGGTGGAAACATTGCCTATAACCGAGAAGAATTTGAACGGTTCGTCGACTGGGGGCTGAGCGCCAGTCCAATCAGCGAGATTCTTGTCGAGCGATCCGTCATCGGCTGGAAGGAATTCGAACTTGAGGTCATGCGCGACAAACGGGACAATGTCGTCATTGTGTGCTCGATCGAAAACTTCGACCCCATGGGAATTCATACCGGTGACAGCATCACCGTGGCACCCGCGCAGACCCTCAGCGACAAAGAATACCAGCTGATGCGGGACGCTTCACTCCGCATTATGCGCGAGATTGGTGTCGATACCGGCGGATCCAACATCCAGTTCGGCGTGAATCCAGAGGACGGCGACATGGTCGTCATTGAGATGAATCCCCGCGTGTCGCGAAGTTCGGCCCTGGCATCAAAGGCCACCGGATTTCCCATCGCGAAGATCGCGGCTAAACTCGCGGTCGGGTACACCCTTGATGAGATCCCTAATGACATTACACGTGTGACCAAGGCCTCTTTCGAGCCCAGCATCGATTATGTCGTGGTCAAGATTCCGCGGTTCGCTTTTGAAAAATTCCCTGGCGCGGACCCCACCCTTACCACTCAGATGAAGTCGGTGGGTGAGGTGATGGCCATCGGACGGACGTTCAGGGAATCGCTGCAAAAGGCGATTCGATCACTTGAGGTCGACCGCTACGGATTCGAGCCTCATGCGTCACTAGCAGACGGTGACCCCGAAGAACTCCTCGCGCGAATCCGCGAGCGTTTACGGCACCCCGATGCCGACCGGCTCTGGCACCTGGCCGATGGATTGCGGCTAGGGCTGTCCGAACAGGAAATTCACGACCTCACGGGCATTGATCCATG
>JBBRRL010000220.1:0-4897 GCA_038200775.1 Nitrospirales bacterium | reverse complement strand
GGGCCGGGCCCACACCCGATTGGCACTTACAAGGATCTCGAACGAGTTCCCGGAGGGATTGAGAACCTAAGAAAGCAGGGCTATCGGAATGTTTTCACCACGGTCGACAACGTGCTGAAGCATTCAGAACGTCTCAGCGTCGGGCTCGTCGCGCTGAAAGTTCAATATGTCGCGGACAATACGGATCGGAAGCCAGGAACAGCCGTCGATCCCGCGACGGGCTTTGCCGGGACGATTCCCACCCGGGATGAAAATGGGTTCCGAATACGGGCAGCGGAAATTTATGTCACCGGGAGACTGACCCCCTGGTCCACCTACTATTTCGAGGTGGACTTTGCCCGACAGAGCGAAATTGCTCTGAACAGCATGTATCTAGACTTTTACACCAAGGACATGGGCTATGTGAACCGCATTTCTCCCTTTGTGAGACAACTGCGCATCGGACAGTTTCGCCAGCCGTTCGGTATCGAGCAAGGCACCTCCCAAGGGCTCATCGACTTCATTAACCGCGCGTACTATACGGATTTTAGCTTAGGTGCAGTGGACGGACGCGCCGGCGATCCCGGGTTGAACCCATTTGGGAAGAGCAATTCAACAGGCTTCATTCAGCAACTTGATATGGGCGCGATGTTGTTTGGCGGGATGAAGCAGTTGCCGCTGGAACCCGAGTATGAGGTGGCAATTATCAATGGCGCGGGCCGCAACTTTAACGACAACAACGCCGACAAGGACGTCACGGGACGGTTAATTTTCACGCCCGTCCAGGGAATGAAATTTTACTTGGCGGGCTATTACGGGACCTCCTTCTTCAACGGGACCGCCAGCGGGCCCCTGCGGAACAACACCGACGTGAGAAAGTTCCGCGAAGGCGCTATGTACACCTATATCCCGCCGTTTTTCAATAATCTCGTCAAGCTGCAGGGCGAATATATGGACGGCTATGATAATGGCTTTCGCCGCCGTACCTGGTACCAGTACGTTCTGATTAGGCCGCTGCCGTTCCTGCCGAACTTTGAGCCGGAATACCGATATGAGCAATTCACGGTAGATACCAGTCGCCCCAACAGCATGCTGGATCGCCATACCGTCGGCTTTAACTACTACTTTCACACCAATGTGAAGTTGACAGTAAACTACGAAATTAAACATGACCAGAATGAAGGCAACTCATTCGTGACAGCGGGTGGAGGGGTTGCCAACGCCAACAACAAGAACTTTTTCGCCACACAGTTACAATTTAGGTACTAATTCCCAGAACGGCTGAAGCGAAGGTCTTGTTCGGGAGATAACCTTCCTGTCGGATAAGGCAGCCGTCTTCGGCCGGTTCGGGCTGACGAAAGGCAGTGATGAAAAACTATATAGCGATACTTTTTCTGCTCCTTGGCGTTTCTGGGACATCGGCCTATGCCGACCAGGTCCAGGTGGCCGTGGCGGCGAATTTTGTGCCTCCCTTTAAGGAGATCAGCGCCGAATTCGAAAAGGCTACGGGGCACAAAGTCGAGTCAAGTTCCGGGTCCAGTGGAAAGTTTTATGCGCAGATCAAAAATGGCGCGCCCTTCGAAGTTTTCTTTTCAGCCGACGACGAACGGCCCAAGCTGCTTGAGGACGAAGGATTTGGGGTCAAAGGGACCCGCTTTACGTATGCGGTCGGTCGCCTCGTGCTCTGGAGCCCCGATCCGGCTCTGGTGACTGGGGAGCAGGTTTTGCGCACGGACAAATTCAAGCATCTTGCCATCGCGAATCCTAAGAACGCGCCGTATGGGACCGCCGCCATGCAGGCCATGCAGAAATTGGGAGTGTGGGAACTCCTGCAGCCGCGAGTCGTGATTGGGGAGAGCCTTGGTCAGACGATTGGGTTTATTGATTCCGGGAATGCAGAATTGGGTTTTCTCGCGTTGTCACAGGTGATGGATCCAAAAATCAAGGGCAAGGGCAGCCGTTGGGACGTGCCGAAAAATCTCCATGAGCCGATCAAACAAGACACGGTCTTGTTAACCAAAGGACAATCAAATCCGGCCGCCACAACGCTGATGGAATTCATGCATGGCTCACAAGCGAAGGCCATCATTGAACGGTACGGGTACGAGTTGAAATAGCCAGCGGCAGGTTCTCCTTCCTGATCGGTTCGCGCCACCTCCCCCTTGTTGACAAACAGTGATTTTAACCGTACAAACTCATGTTATCACCTCAGGAATGAGGGCCAAGATACTATTTGAGTATCGGAAAGAGGCGACGTGCGAGGGACCAGTGATTTCGGAAGGAGCCGTTTTCGGCGATGAGTCAAGCGGATCTGAGCGCGCTGTGGGTCACATTACGTCTTGCAGGCATGACGGTGGTAGTGCTGCTTCTCATAGGGACGCCGCTGGCCTGGTGGCTGGCGCGTACACGCTCGCGGTTTCGGCCCGTCATCGAAGCGATAGTCGCGCTTCCCATCGTGCTGCCTCCGACAGTGCTAGGATTTTATTTACTGGTAGCGCTGGGGCCCTATGGCCCCCTCGGCCGTCTCACGGGATTGACGCTCGCCTTTACCTTTACCGGTCTTGTGATCGCCTCGGTCTTTTACTCGATGCCGTTCGTGATCCAGCCCCTCCACGGCGCGTTCGAGGCGGTCGGCAGTGGTCCGCTGGAAGCCGCGTGGTCGCTGCGCGCCTCAAGACTGGACGCCTTTCTTACCGTGATCTCTCCGATCGCGCTGCGCGGGTACATCAGTGCGATCGTGCTGGGCTTTGCCCACACGATGGGGGAGTTCGGCGTGGTGCTTATGGTCGGAGGCTCCATCCCCGGAAAGACCCGGGTGCTTTCAACCACGGTTTTCGACCATGTGGAATCGATGGAATACGCGCAGGCTCACACGATCTCAGCCTTCCTGTTCCTGTTTTCGTTTGTGGTGTTGCTGGGTGTCTACATTGCGAATCGAAGGTTTCCGATTCACGTGTCATGAATCGCCTGGTTGGGCGCTTCGAACTGAGTTTTCCAAGCTTCTATTTTAATGTGAGTCTGGATCTGCCGGCGGAGGGGATTACCGCCGTGTTCGGCCCATCAGGCTCTGGAAAGACCACGCTCCTTCGCTGCCTTGCGGGACTGGACCGCGCGCACGGCGGGCTGATGCGTCTCGGCGAAGAGGTCTGGCAGGACGAAGCGAAAAGCGTGTTCGTTCCGCTCTATGATCGCTCCATTGGCTATGTGTTCCAGGAGCCGCGTCTATTCCCGCACTATAACGTGCGTTCCAACCTTCTCTATGGCTATAAGCGCACGGCGCCGGCGCAGCGACGCGTTTCATTTGAGCAGGTCACCAATATTCTAGGCATAGAACATCTCCTCACGCGCCGCCCTTCGAAATTGTCCGGTGGGGAACAGCAGCGCGTGGCGATCGGTCGCGCTCTGCTCACGAGCCCTAAACTGTTGCTGTTGGATGAGCCTCTCGCGTCTCTCGATATCCAGCGCAAACAGGAGATTCTGCCGTTTATCCAGCGCTTTCACCGGGAGCTACAGATTCCGGTCATCTATGTGAGCCATGCCGTCAGCGAGATCTTACAGCTCGCCGATCGGATCGTGCTCTTGAATCAAGGCATGCTGGTGGCGGCGGGGCCATTGAACGATGTCTTCTCATCACTAAACTTGCGGGGAAGGATGGGCTCAATTCAAGTCGGGGCGGTCCTGGATACTCAAGTGGCGTCCCATGAACCGGACTACGGCCTGAGCCGAGTTGAATTCAAGGGCCAGTTTCTCTATGTGCCTCTGCAACCACGATCGGTGGGCGAATGTCTCCGGATCCATATCTTAGCCAGCGACGTCAGTCTTGCGACGGAACGGGTCACTACACCGACGAGTGTCCTGAATGTACTTGAAGCCACGGTCATGGAGATCCGCGAAGTCGATCAGTCCTTGGTTGACGTGCGATTGGATATCGGCGCGCCACTGGTTGCAAGTATTACCAGAAAATCAGCAGCTAACCTGGGGCTCAAAGTCGGACAGCGGGTGTACGCTCATGTCAAAGCACTGGCGCTCAACGAGGAGTTGACCGAGTGATGAAGGCCTTTTTGTATGGTGCGCCAATTGGAGTGTTGGGAGGACTGATCGGGCTTGGCGGCGCGGAATTCCGGTTGCCGGTACTGACAGGAGTGTTCGGCTACAGTGCCAAGAAGGCCGTACCGCTGAATCTTGCGATTAGTTTGCTCACCGTGATAGCGGCCTTCGTGACCCGGGCCTCAGTGACCGCCTTGCATAGCCTGCTTTCGATTGTACCTCTGCTCGTCATGCTGGGAATCGGCGCCATGCTCGGGGCATATGTTGGCAGTGGTTATGTGCATCGGCTTCATGAAGCGGGTATGGAAAAACTGGTGACAGCTTTATTGGTCGTGATTGGGTTGTTACTGATCGCAGAATCTTTTGGGAGCTTCGAGTCGCAACCACTATTCGACATCTATGTGCTGAATCTTTTTCTTGGGATCCTTTTTGGACTGGGCATCGGTCTTATCAGCAGTTTCTTGGGTGTCGCCGGTGGCGAAATCATCATTCCTACCCTGGTGCTGGTGTTCGCCGTCGATATAAAGGATGCGGGTACCGGCAGCTTATTGGTGAGCATCGCTCCCATTCTTGTGGGAATGATTCGCTATCGGCAGCAAGGAAGCTACCGCTCTCAACGAGATGTGACACACCTCGTGGCTCCGATGAGCATCGGTTCAGCGGTGGGAGCTGTTGTTGGAGGCATGATGATCGGCATTGTGTCTGCGCCGGCTCTCAAGCTCGTCCTCGGACTGTTGCTCATTGTGTCGGCGATCAAAGTATTCTCGCAAAGAAAGCCCCTAGCCAGGAGGGCGGTATGAAGGTGATTCTTCTCACCTCGTGGCTACTACTTTTTTCCCTCCCGGTGTCTGCACAAATGGACCACGCGCAT
>JBBRRL010000219.1:0-4926 GCA_038200775.1 Nitrospirales bacterium | reverse complement strand
CTCGACCACATGGGCAGCACCGAACTCGCCGCCAACCTCTTCCGCGCCACCCAGGCCGAAGAAAAACTGCGTCGCGAGAAGATCACCGGCAAGGACAAGGCCAACAAAGCCCACCGGGATGTCGGAGCCAAAGTCCGTCAGACCATCAAGGAACTCGGCGGCACCATGCCCGAGGAGCTACCCTCCGTGGAAAGCGTCAAGAAGCTCGAAGCCAAGGCAAGGAAAGCACTCAAGAAACCGAAATCATAAACACCCTTCCGCAACCCCAAAGACCGCTTCCCGGATGCGGGGAAACTGCTAGCCTCGCTCGTAAAGCGCAAACCATGAAAAAACCAGCCATAGCCACCATCGAGGTCAAAGGCACTGCCGTTTCCATTCTCACCGGGAAGGAGGGCGACTTCATCTCCCTTACCGACATGCTCAAGGCGAAGGACGGGGAATTTTTCATTTCGGACTGGCTCCGCAATCGGAATACCGTCGAGTTCCTGGGTATTTGGGAGTCCGTTTTCAACCCCGATTTTAATTATGGCGAATTCGCCACAATTAGAAGTCAGGCAGGGCTCAACAGTTACAAAATCAGCGTAAAGGAATGGGTTCAGAAAACCAACGCCATCGGTCTTAAAGCCACTGCCGGACGCTACGGCGGCACCTTCGCCCATCCCGATATTGCTTTTGAATTCGGTATGTGGATCAGCCCCGAGTTCAAAATTTACGTGGTCAGGGAATTTCGCCGCCTCAAGGACGAGGAAAATGACCGGCTCAAGCTCGATTGGGAAACTTCTTCATTTCAGCTTTTCAGCTTTCAGTATTTCAGCTTTTTCCCAATTCCGGCCTCCGCCCTCTATGCCAGCGAAGCGGACTTGCGCAACGTCGCCCTCTTCGGCCAAACTGCCAAACAATGGCGCGAAGCCAATCCCGCTGCCGAGGGAAACGTCCGTGACCACGCCCCGCTGGAGCAACTCGTCGTCCTCACCAACCTCGAAAGCTTAAACTCCGTGCTGTCAATGGAAAGCGAAAGCACCGTGCAAAGCCCACTGCTCTTTCTTCCTCTAAATTTCAGCGTTTCAGTTTTCAGAATTTCAGCTTTTACCTCGTGCCCTTCCACCATCAGAATCACACAAATCCGGAAAATAGCCGTCGCTTCACGGAGGAACGTTGAAAATGTTGCAATGAGACAACTGACCCGAAATAAATTGCTTACGCCGAAGAATTGAGCGCTCGCGCTCGATTTTCAGGACTGATCCTGCCGATGAAACCGGAAGACATATACTTTATTAGTTGGGACGCGTGGGAAAAGCGCGAAAAGGCCACATGGGATTGTGATGTGCCGACGGATTTCGGTCTGGCTGGATTATACTTGCTCGCGAACTTTAAGGACGAACGCGATGTGACTAATGAATCGCCGCCAACGCATCTCGATCCAAACGTTATATATATAGGCGTATCCGACAGTCCAATTCACAGATTAGGATCTAATTCTCACGGTGCGGTGAATCGATACAAGGCCAAATTCAAAGATCCTTCGTTGAGCAATCTATATTGCACTCACTGGCAGAGCAGAATTACGAATTACGAGTTGAAGAATTCCGAAAGTGGCGAAGCGAAGAGGACATATTTTTTGTATCTGGAGCGCAAACTCATATGGGAATACGCAACTAGGTTTAACCGGCTTCCTGCGCTCAATCGCAAGTGAAACGGGTCATTGCTCACGGATTGCGTCCATGTGATTTGGATAGCTTTCATTCCATTCGCTCCCGGACTCAAAGGCCGACCGGCCTTCATTCTTTACACACAAATCTCCTACCGGTTACATCGAGGCAGAGTTCAACGACTCGAATCTCAAAAAACTCACTAGTTCCGCCAAGATCCTGTACGATCACTGTTACTCGAACCTCAACAACTTCATCTATACCAATTTCTCGACTACCAACTCTGGCACGAGAGGAAACGCATCGCCACCGCAACGCTCCCGGATCCACGCCTCGGCCGCTTGATTTTTTCGGAACGGAAAATCCATGAGCTGTATCTCCTGCTGGACCGCTACTTTGGTTCTCCGAACATCACTTTGTCGTCGCTCACGGACCCAAAGGATCTCGCCCAAGCCCACGCCCGGAGTACCCGCCAGCTCATTTTCCAGGGGAATTGTCTGGAAATCCGCAATCCACGTAAAAGCGTTTTCCATGTACCATTCATGCTAGGTTGGCGGTTCTGATAATCAGTGACTTGGAATTTCCTGACAATCGCCCTGGCACATTTTCCATCTGCTCATTTTCCATCTTGCCAACTGACCATCGGCTGTTCATTCTCAAATGGTTGAACAGGTCCGGTAAATCAAAGGCCATCTACTATTATGAAAAAATCATCCGTCCGAAAATTGATGTTTGCGTTGCTGGCACTGTTTGTATCTTGGTTCAATCTTCCACTCGCCCACGCATCCCCAGAAACGTGGACGGTGACCGGCGCAATGATCGACTTCCGATCAAAGCACACGGCGACCTTGCTGACTAATGGTAAGGTGCTCGTCACAGGAGGCATCAAAAGCGGCACGTTCATTTCCAGCTCAGAACTCTACGAACCTTCCACGGGAACTTGGACAAGCACCGGCTCGATGAACAGCGTACGCTGGGGACACACGGCTACCTTGCTTGCCAATGGAAAAGTGCTCGTCGCAGGGGGATACAATGGCAGCGGTGGCCGTGCTGCCAGCGCGGAACTCTACGACCCGGCCACCGGAACATGGACAATTACGGGCTCGATGAGTTTAGGTCGATCTTACCACAGGGCAGCATTGCTGGCCAGTGGAAAGGTGCTCGTAGTTGGGGGCGCTGATGCCAGCGCGGAACTCTACGACCCGGCCACCGGAACCTGGACAAGTACTGGTTCGATGAACCGCGACCGCAGTGAGTTCACGGCGACCTTGCTGACCAATGGCAAGGTACTCGTCGCGGGGAGCGGCGGCCCACTTTCCAGTGCGGAACTCTACGACCCGCTGACCGAAACCTGGACCGGCACCGGCTCAATGATCAGCGAACGCTATGCACACACGGCTACCTTGCTGGCCAGTGGCAAGGTGCTCGTTGCGGGGGGCTTAACCTCCAGCGGCTACCTTATCAGCACTGAACTCTACAACCCAGCCACCGGCACCTGGACCATTACTGGCTCGGTGAGCAGCGCCCGCCGTTACCACACCGACACCTTGCTGGCAAATGGTAAGGTGCTCATCGCTGGGGGCGACGGCGATGGCAGCCCCCGTCTTTCCAGCGCGGAACTCTATGACCCTGCCACCGGAACTTGGACAATTACAGGCTTGATGAGCATGGGTCGCAGTTATCACACGGCGACCTTGCTAGACGATGAAAAGGTGCTCGTCGCAGGATGGGGCGGCACCATTCCAGAGCTCTATAACCCAACATTTATCCTCACAACCGCCGCTCAAACCCATGGTCAAATTACAGGAAATGCGAGTCCCTACGCTCCCAACGCCACGGCATCTCTCTCAGCGATCCCCAGCCCCGGCTACCTGTTTACTGGGTGGACCGGAGACGTCACGGGTGCCGATAACCCACTTAGGATTGTGATGAGCACCGACAAGACTATTGGAGCTACGTTTACTGAAGACACGAACGACGACGACGGTGACGGACTCACCAATTATCAGGAGATCGTGATCTACCAAAGCAACCCGCAGGTCAAGGATACCGACGGCGACGGCTTTGAAGACGGCTTTGAGGTCATCACGGGATTTAACCCGGCACTTGCCACCAGCACGCCCGACGCCCAGTCATCTATCCGCACGGCGGTGGAATTCCGTTTCAATGCGGCCAACGGGGTGGATTATCGAATTGAAGATTCCACCGATCTTATTCAGTGGGACACCGTTGAGCCCTCTATCATCGGCCAGAGTGCGGTTGTCACTCGCTTCTACTCAATCGAAAACCAACCTCACCGTTATTTCCGGGTGAAGAGGAATTGACTCGAGGGTGGGAAGTTTGCCCTTGCGAAGCTAGATGCCATCCTATAGCCCTAACAAGATCGCGGTTTTGGCAGATGAATTTCGCGAGAGGATCGGTTTGATTGTTAGTCACGAGATCTTGATTCGGGTCTGGTGTCGCATTTCAATCTAAACTGTGTCAGTCCTTGATCGGGACAGTCAGCAAATCTTGACAGAATGCAGGAAGCAGATGCCGAAGAGCTAGACCGGATTACGCCGGACTTTTCCGAGGTGAAGGAAGCCATGACGGCGGTCGGGCTTTCGCCGATGAAGCTGCGGCGGACTTTGCGGGCGGAGTTGGGGCGAAAGGCAGAGACTGCGGAGCGTCCCTTACATCGGAGTCCGGCACTGCGGAAGATTTTCAAACAGGGAGCAGCCCTGGCGTCGGTGGATGGCGGAACTCCGCGGCCCGCGCATCTGCTGGTGGCCTTGATCGAGAGTGGAGATCCAGTGTTCACGGCGGCTGTGACGAAGCTAGGGCACGATTCGTTTGAGGTGTTGCAAGAATTGAGACGGAAGATTTCAAGACATAAGACACAAGGGAAGAGGAAGAGTGCGAAGCCTGTGGAGGAGGAGAAGCCGAAGAAGAAGACCGCGCTGGAGCGGTTCGGGCGGGATCTTACGGCGCTGGCGGCGGCGGGGGCTTTGCCGCCTTTGATCGGTCGGCGGGCGGAGCTGGTGGCGATCACGCGGGTTCTGCTACAAAGCCGGAAGAACAACCTGATTTTGATCGGCGAGCCGGGTGTCGGAAAAACCGGGGTGGTCGAGGGTTTCGCGCAGCTCATGGCGGATGGGAGCTTGCCGGAAGAGCTTGGGAAGACGCGGGTCATCGAGATTTCCCTGCCCTCACTGGTGGCCGGGACGAAGTATCGCGGGGAATTCGAGGAACGGATGGAGGCGGTGATCCGTGAGGCGTCCACCGAGCCGAGGCCGAT
>JBBRRL010000218.1:0-4935 GCA_038200775.1 Nitrospirales bacterium | reverse complement strand
AGACCGACAGCAATGGCCAGCACCATCAGGCTCTTGCGAGTCATAACGTTAAAGGATGCGTTCATGTCTGGTATCCCCTGCTGTTAGATAAATAAATTAGTCCCACGTACGAGGGTAGTACCCCGTATGCCAGTATTCGAAGAGGATCACTTTCCAGATCTCGTCCGTTGTCAAATGCTGCTCCCATGGGGGCATCACAGACGCCCAAGGGAATCCTTCACGAGGAAGATTTAGGCCGCCCTTGGACACTCGCCAGAACACAAAGGTCTCTTGGAGCTGCGCGATGGTCCCAGGGTCGGTAAAATTGGCGGGAATCGGATTGAAGGCAAAGGCAAACATGCCGCGGCCATTGAGATTGTCTCCATGGCAAAAATGACAATTCTGGAAGAAGATCTGGCCTCCCTCCCGTACATATTGAAGGTACGGCGGCGCCTTCTCGTCCCATGGATTTCCATCCTGATATGTATTTTGGATCTTGTCTGAATATTTCCCCGTATCGTCCACCCGGAATGGACTCGACGCAGTCTGCAGCACAACGGTTTTCCCATGCACCTTTGTGCTCGCCGGTGGCGCTGGGTGAACAGTACGTAGCTCAATTGGCTCATCCACATTCGGCTTCATACTGTTATAGCCGAGGAAGCCAACTAAAATCGGTAACAGAATCACTATTATGATCTTGAGAAGCCTCGTGCCACCGGTCGTAGAGTCGGCCACCTTGATGATGGGCCGGCGAAAGTCCTGCCAGGCTTCCTCCGTCGAGGACACCCACATGAAGATTCCGATCAATGTCATCGTCGCATAAATTGCGCGGACGCTGAACGGAATCGGCGGGTAGACCCGGTACTTGAAGTAGATGATGGAATAAAGAAAAAGGAGGGATGCTTGAAGGAGCTTGTTTACCTTCAACCCCATCTTCTTGTCCAGAAGATAGAAAACCCCGATAAACAAGAGCGCTTGTGTTCCCAGTTCCAGTAACATCTGGATGGGCATATAGCCTTCGACGAGCTTAGGTGGCCACTGCATATCGTGATCTCCTGAGGTAATCTCCTAGAAAATTATTTTGAGCTCCACCGCCCTATTCAATCTTTGGCGGCGGCTTTCCCTCTTCCAATTGCGACAGATAATTTATGATCTTGTTGATCGCCGCCGCATTCAGTTTTTTGCCGAAGTCCTTCGGCATGATATTGTCCGGATAAGGCGGCACCACATACTTGCTCGGCGTCACAATCGATTCCATGATGTATTCACGCACGGACGTCGCATTGCCTTTATAGTTAGGATCCTTGAGCCGGTTCGGCGCATTTGTCTTCTCGACCAGCTTGGGCCCCACCGCCCCTACCGCGCCAGGGATTCCCGGAATGGTGTGGCACGCAAAGCAGAGCGCCTTGGTGAAAATCTGATCAACAGGCTCGTCCCCTGTCACCACCGGTGCGCCGGCAACCGGTGCGCCGGGTGCGCCTGCGCCGGCCGCTTTGGGACGATCGGCCTCAGGGATGAATTTCTTATAGGCGTTGACGATGTCATCATAAGAAGGAGGATCCGTCCCCTCCCTGGCGAACAGCCACGTGTCAACCGCTGCCAGCTCGTCCAGCGTAAGGCCGATCGGCGGCTTGTGAATGGCCGGCATGGGACTTTCTTTATCGTTGCTGCCCTTCACACCGAATCCTGACACCACGTAACAATTCGGGCAGGCATGCGATTCGGCGACGTATTCGGCAGCAGTCTTCGCCGTCCCGCACCCCGGGCACGCTTCTTTTTGCACCGTATTGCGTTTGCTGGGATCAGCCTGGCTGTAGGCCGGGTCTTTCAGTCGTTCCTCAGCGCGCGTCGGAATGCCGAAGAGATTCGGTGCTCTCTCGCTTAAGAAGCCCTTCTGAAAGCCATGGCAGAGGGGACACTGACCTTTCCCAATGGCTCCCTGTGTGCCGCTGGCCCCCACCGCGCCGAATATTATTTTTTCGCCGAGGTCGGCTCGCTCCGATACCGACATTTTGCTGACATCTTCCGTCTTTTCTTCTAACGGTGGGGGGTCGGCTTTCACCTGAGGCAGCCAGTTTCCAAATCCGGCAAGACAGGCTGCGACAAAGAACATGAACCCGCCAATCTGAAGGAGGACGCGAACACCACTGAAATACATCGCCATCATGAAGCAAGCGGCCGTGAACATGACGAGTGATACGGGCAGAAATCTGGGTTCGCCGGGCGCACCCAGGCTTTCATCATTAAAATTCATCGCAAAATTTGCGACCGCGATGAAAAACATGCTGTAGCCGAGGAGGCCGACGAGGCACTTAAAAACTAACTCACTCCTGTTAGGATCATCCTTGCGTCCAAACTGAAAATAAAGGAGAAGAGCGACGATCACGAGTCCGCCGGGCCAGCCTATATGGAAAGCTCGGCGCATGAGCTGGGATGCACCAGACTCAGGGAGCATGAAAAGGAGCGTTCCCGCAGTGGCAATAATTAATAAAAAAGTAATCGCGCCCAGGGTCCTAGCCGTTAACATTCATTCCTCCACTCCTCCATCACGGTGGTCAGCCTCTCGCGCCCATCACAGGGGCGCAAGAGGCCTATGTGCTGACTAGTTAGTGGCTTGAAGCCGGGAGCGGCACCTTCTGCCCTGCGGGCACCGCGACCGGAGCCTTTTTTACTCCCAAAGATCCGAGCCAGAACACAAAGAGGATCGTTATCCAGAAGAACAGCACGTTAAAGGAGATCATGTTGGCGCCAAACCCGATGGTGTGGGTAAACGCCCATGGCGAATTGTCCCGCATGATTTCATTCACATGCCAGAACAGCCGCACCGAGGAACGGATATATCCCATTAAACCCATCATCCAGGTGAAGGATGTGGCCAGCATGATGAGCGCATATTGCGATCTGACGGAAATTTGACCCCAGGCTATAGGTCCCGTGTCTTTCGCTCCTTTCAACATCAAGGAGTTGAGAATGACACCTATAAATAAACACGACAACGTAGTGGCTACCTGCGGTACTGAGAGACCTACTCGAACATTAGCCGGTATATAGTACCCGTAAATCGCCAGCCAAATAATGTTGATATAGGCCATCGTGAACATCCCGAACAGAAACGAATTACCCAGCGACGCCCATTTCACCGTAGGGATCTTATTGGCCCGCTGGTACATGATGAAACTCAACACGGTCGTCGTAATGATCGTATTGATAGCCCCGTTCTTCGCGGACATTACGCCGTAGTTCCCCAACACTGGATGCTGCTGGCCACCCATCGCCTTGAGCTCTGCCGGGGTCATGACAATGGTGTGTGGCGTGAGCCAGACAATAAAGCAGGTGATCAGGACAAACACCATGTACTTGATGTATTTCTGATACCGCTCGGCACCCCGCATCCGTTCCATTCCCTGCCACAGGTAATAATTCGTCGTGAGGAACAGGGCGCCGATCATGACTGCCTGAATAATGAACAGCCAAGCCAGGAGACCGCCCATGAGGGTAATACCCATCTGCTGACGGTAGGCGTAGACCTCCCGCATCAACCAGTATCCCGCGAACGGCAGAGGGATCAAGAAACAGACCCCTATGAACATCGCGACGTAACCCATCCAGTCGTAGTGAGCGCGTTCCTCATCCGTCTTTGCTGTTAGGAATCGATACGCAGCGTATGCCGCCACCACCCCACCGCCGAATGCCATATTTCCAAGAATCCGGTGGACATTAATCGGATTCCACAGGGTCGTATGGATCACATGCCAGATATTCCCCAAGTACCGGCCCTCGGCGTCAACGCCGGCAGGCGACTGCATGAATGCGATCCACGAATTCGCCAGCATCATCAACACGGTCCCAATCACATTGAGAACGACCGACATGCTGACATGGATCCACTTAAGGAACCCCTCGCGCATCCGGTCCCAACCATAATAGTAAATGTAGAGGGTACCGCTCTCTGCGACGAAAAGCAGGGCGTAGGTGTGCATCACGGGCCGGAAGATACTGGCAAGATATCCGAAAAAAGTCGGATAAAGCGTCAGGTAGGTAAAGACTAAGATGCCTCCCAGGATCGCTGTCAGCGAATACGCCGTGAGGCTGATCTTGACGAAGTCATACGCCAGTTGATCATACTTCCTGGAAAGCGCCTTGTCTTTGGTAATGACTCCTAGGTATTCAACGATCATGCAGAAAATGGGAACTGCCAGAACGAAGCTCCCATAATAGAGGTGCTGCTGGTTTGCAACCCAGAGAAGCACCCGGCTTTCGAAATTGTAACGCGGATAGTCCTTGGGACCGTCCGTGGTTTTGGGAGCAGGAGCCCCGACTACCGGGCCTTCGGTCTTGTACCAAACGTCTCGCGACTTCTCTACAGGCTTTGCGTCTGCCGGTTTAGCCGCCGCCGGGGCCGTCGAGGGTGCGGGCGCCGGCGTTTCGCCGCTTGCTCCTGTCGGAAGAGAGAGGAACAGGGGCAAGAATAAAAGCCCTACAAATGCTCCGAGCGCCAAGAGCGCCCAGATTTTCTTTCGGGCCTGCTTTGTCACAGTAGCCATGAAATACCTCCTTCAAAACGAATGAAAAACGTAGCCATGCCGCTAGGCATCTGGACAAATACTCTATTTGCGAAACATATAAAAGTAGTCAAGACCCTGCATGTTCATAAGAGTCCAGTCCAGCCAGGTAAAATAAATCCCTGCGATAACCAGCGCTCCAGCGGCAAAGAGGATTTTTTTAGGGGTGAAGATCGAATCCTGATCCGTCATTACTCCCTCCGATGACAATTAGATAGATTCAGATAATAGACTTATAGACAAGGGCACGGCGTTCCGGCAAACCACCAAAAGAACCAGATCCCCATGGCCGCCGTCGCGTAGAATATTGCCTTGCCTATCCTGATTTTCCACTCCGGATCTTTGATTGTCGGCCCACTCGCCGCATAGTCAGCCATAGCCGCCCTCTCTTGTT
>JBBRRL010000217.1:0-4947 GCA_038200775.1 Nitrospirales bacterium | reverse complement strand
CTCGTACGCAGCAAGAACGTGCTGGGTACGATCATGCATAGTTTGGTGATTCTCTGCGTCATTAGTCTGACCTGGATCCTCTGGGGCTACAGTCTTGCCTTTGGACCCGACATAGGCGGAGTCATCGGCTCATTGGACTGGGCTGGCCTTAGGGGCGTAGGGGGGGAGCCCCATCCCACCTATGGACCCACGATTCCTCACCAGGTCTTCATGCTGTTCCAGTTGATGTTCGCGGCCATCACACCGGCATTGATCACCGGCGCCTTCGCGGAGCGCATGAAATTTAGCGCGCTGTTGATATTCACTGTCTTATGGGGAACCTTTATCTACTGCCCGATCGCCCATTGGATCTGGGGCGGGGGATGGCTCGGTAAGCTCGGCGCGCTGGATTTCGCGGGCGGCGCCGTGGTTCACATCAGCTCGGGCGCAAGCGCGCTCGCCTGCGTGCTCGTCATGGGATGGCGCCAGGGCTATGGGACGGCGCAGTTGGTCCCGCACAACCTGCCCATGACCCTATTGGGCGCCGGCCTGCTGTGGTTCGGATGGTTCGGTTTCAATGCGGGAAGCGCGCTCGGCGCGAATGCGTTGGCCGCGTCGGCCTTTCTGGCAACGAATACGGCTGCTGCGGCTGGGGCGTTGAGCTGGATGATCGCCGAATGGCTGCAACGTGGCAAACCGACCGTCCTGGGCGTTGCCAGCGGCGCCGTGGCGGGCCTCGCCACCGTCACTCCCGGCGCCGGATTCGTCGGACCATTTGCCGCGATTGTGATCGGACTCTTGGCGGGCGCGCTCTGTTACGGCGCAGTTGTCTGGAAGACGCGCTTGGGCTATGATGACTCGCTTGACGTAGTTGGCATCCACGGCGTCGGTGGAGTCTTCGGCATCCTTGCCGTCGGGTTGTTTGCTTCTATTGGAGCAAAAGGTTTGTTCCTCGGGAACCCGGCTCAGGTCGGAATCCAGGCCGTCACGGTTCTTGCTACTGTGGCATTCTCGTTCGCCGGAACCTTCGTTATCCTTAAGATCGTCAATGCCATGGTCGGGCTCCGCCTTGATGCCGAGGACGAACAACGTGGCCTCGACCTCAGCCAACATGAAGAACGCGCGTACGCGAAGGAATAAGTGCTGACTACCGGTATGACAAAGGAGGCCCGATGCTATGAAGAAGATTGAGGCGATTATCAAACCATTCAAACTCGAGGAGGTCAAAGACGCTCTCACGGAGCTTGGCGTGTACGGCATGACGGTCTCCGAGGTCCGCGGATTCGGACGCCAGAAAGGGCATAAGGAGGCCTACCGCGGAACTGAGTATACGATTGAGTTCGTGCCCAAGACGAAGATCGAAGTAGTCGTCCCTGACGGACTGTCCGACAAAGTAGTGGAAACGATCATGAGGACGGCGAAGACCGGCAGCATCGGAGACGGGAAAATTTTCGTGTCGAATCTGGAAGGTGTGATTCGCATTCGCACAGGGGAAACCGGAGATCGGGCCCTCTAATCACATGTCTCGAACGATAGCGCAAAGCACGCCGATCCTGCTCTGGACGCGGGAAACCCTGGAGGCGAGCCGCACCGAAATCGCGGCTGCTCACGGAAGAGGCGCTACGGGGTCTGAGGTAGTACGCCGACTTGCCGATCTGGCCGATACAATTCTTCTGTCCCTGTTCGAGGACGCATGTGCCAAGGAACTGCCCAAAGGGGTGTGTTTGGTCGCCCTGGGTGGTTACGGAAGGCGAGAACTCGCCCCCTACTCTGATATCGATCTCATGTTTCTCTATTCCCCGGCTTGCGGCACACAAGCCAAGGTCGTCTCGACTTCTGTCCTCCATGCATTGTGGGATCTTGGTTTTCAGGTCGGCCATAGCCTCCGCACCATCGCCGATTGCGTGTCTATGAGTAGAGCGGATCTTGTCGTGCGGACCTCCTTGATGGAAGCGCGTTGCCTCGCGGGAGAGCAGGAGCTCTTTGCGTCATTCACCGTTGCGGTCAAGGCGAAGACTACCGCAAGGGCGGTGCAACAATATCTGACCGAGAAGCTCGAGGAACGACGACAGGAGTATGGGCGGTTTGGGGCCACCAATTTTCTTCTGGAACCAAACGTCAAGAAGAGTCGTGGCGGATTGCGCGATATTCATCTCCTGCAATGGATTGCGCTTGCCCGCTACGGCACCTCATCCTACGAGAAGCTGGTCAGCCTTGGAAAAGTCGCTCCCGGAGACGCGGCATCCCTGGAAGAAGCTCAGGATTTTCTTCGCCGTGTTCGGAATGAACTACACTTTCATGCGGGACGTGCGCAGGACATCCTCACCTTTGATGAGCAGCTTCGGATGGCCGGGCAGTGGGGCTACATCGATGCCCCTCATCTGCTGTCGGTTGAGCAGTTCATGCAACAATATTATCTGCATACGAGCCGCGTGTCTGATATCGCCGAGCAATTTGCCGTGTCGGCCGCGATCCGCCCGTTCTGGCAACGGATGGTCGCGAAATTGAGCGTGCGGCGAATCGAGCGAATATTCCTGCTGACTCATGATGAGATTACCGTCCCTGTCGCGCTTCGCCCCGAATTCCTGAAGGACCCGCCACGCATTTTACGATTGTTTCAATTAGCACAGCTCCACTCGCTTTCCATCGCGCAGGATCTGCTGCAGGAGCTGAGTGTGGAGCTGCCCGAAGCGCCGGACAATTCATTTCTCAGCGAACATGCCAGCCAGGAATTTCTCGGCATTTTGTCGAGTCCAGCCGGGGTTGCCGCGACTCTCAGTGTACTGCACCGGATCCGGTTGCTGGAGCGATTGATCCCCGCATTTGGGCCGGTGCGCGGCCTCATGCAGTTTAACGCCTATCACAAGTACACCGTTGATCAACACAGTCTGCTCGCGGTTGAACAGGCCGAACATATCGGCGCCGGCCAGGATCTCTTGGCCCAGGTCTATCATGAAATCAAGCGCAGGGACGTGCTGCATCTCGCCATTCTCCTGCACGACGTCGGGAAGGGACAGGTGGATGATCACAGCCTCGTCGGCGAGCGGATTGCCCGTGAGACCGCCCAACGCCTGCGATGTGGGGAGCACGAGACGCGGTTACTCACATTTTTGGTGCGCTATCACCTGCTCATGTCGCACACGGCATTTCGCCGGGATCCCTCGGATCCCAAGGTCGTGCTTGGATTTGCCCGGCAGGTGGGGACCGTCGAAGCATTGAAAATGCTCTACGTCTTGACGGCGGCGGACATTGCGGCGGTGGGTCCCGATGTGATGACACGCTGGAAAGAAACATTGTTGTCGGAGCTCTATCTCAAGACGCTGCAGGAGTTGTCTGGTGACGAGGCCGCCGGGTCGACAAGCCTTGCGCGTCTCAGGGAAGACAAGGCTGTGGCGGTCGGACAACAGCTGGAAGGACAGTTCCCGGCGGACTGGGTCCGGCGACAGTTGGACGCATGGCCGGAGCGGTCGCTCGCATTGATGCCGCCGTCGCGCACTGCAGCGCATCTGGGGTGGGTGTGGCGCCTTGCCGACGCGAAGGTCCTTGTCGACAGTGAGTATGAAGCGGCCGTCCGGACCACCGAATACACGATCTATACCCGTGACTCATTGACGCCGGGCATTTTTTCGAAGATCGCCGGGGCGCTGGCCGCCAAGGATCTTCAGATTCTTGACGCGCAAATTGCCACACTGGCCGACGGGATTGTCATTGATAGCTTTCGTGTGGTTGATCCGGATTATCCAGGTGGTCCTCCTCCTCATCGGCTGACAGACGTACGTGAGGCCATCGTATCCGTGTTAGAAGGAAGCCGTCTGGTGGAATCTCTCGTGGAGGAAGCGGCTCGGTTTGGGGCCGCGCGTAAAGGCGTCCCATTACGAGAGCCGACCGTGGTGCAAATTGATCTTGAAACCTCCGACAGGTACACCATTATCGATGTCTTTGCCGAAGATCGCCAGGGTCTTCTGTATGTGATTACGCGCGCCATCTTCGAGTTGAATCTTTCCGTCCACGCGGCGCGAATCTCCACGAAATTAGATCAAATTGTGGATGTCTTTTATGTCACAGAGCAAACAGGGCAAAAGGTTGATGATGCCATACGCTGCGAGATGATCACCGATACACTGACCACCCGCATCGAAGAATATTTGGGTGGCATTGCAACGCACAGGCCGGTCCTGCACCGGGGAAGACTGTAGCAAGAGTTATCAGAGTAATCTTAGCTTGAAGGAGGCGGTATGACTGCGAAGGAAGTGTTGGAGTTCACAAAAAAACATAAAGTCATGATGGTCGATCTGAAGTTCGTTGACTTTCCCGGGACCTGGCAGCACTTCACCATTCCCATTGAAGAGCTCAACGACAATGTCTTCACCGAAGGATCGGGATTCGACGGCTCATCAATTCGGGGCTGGCAAGCCATCAACAACAGCGACATGATGGTCGTCCCAGACACCACGACAGCCGTCATGGATCCCTTTAATATCGTCCCGACCGTGAGCATGGTCTGTAATGTGGTAGACCCCGTGACTCGTGAGAATTACAGCCGGGATCCCCGCTATATCACTCAAAAAGCCGAGAGCTATCTCAAGTCTACGAAGATCGGCGATGTCTCCTATTGGGGTCCGGAAGCGGAGTTCTTCATTTTCGATAACGTGCGCTACGATCAGACGGGTAACAGTGGGTATTACTTTATCGATTCGGACGAAGGCATCTGGAACTCTGGCAAGGACGGCATGAATCTGGGCAACAAACCCCGTCACAAGGAGGGCTATTTCCCCGTCGCTCCGATGGACACGCAGCAGGATATTCGCAGCGAAATGATTATCGAGATCGCCAAGGCTGGAATTCCGGTCGAAAAGCATCATCATGAGGTCGCCACGGCAGGACAGGCGGAAATCGACCTGCGATATGACACACTCACGAAGATGGCGGACAACATGATGATGTACAAATACATCGTCAAGAACGTGG
>JBBRRL010000216.1:0-4952 GCA_038200775.1 Nitrospirales bacterium | reverse complement strand
GCGTCTTGATCTTCCTGCCCATCTTTCGGCGCTGTGCCGCAGCCTCGGCAGCGGCGTGCGTAGCCCATAATCTCCTGCTCGCCTGCGGAATCTTCAAGAACGTTGAGTTATCTTTTTTTTCAAAGACTTATATTACCCTGTGACGAGACGGTACGAATTGGTACGGCCTTTGCGGTAGTCGCTTAGGAATCCGCACTGCTGGGACCAACAAGGAGTAGAAGGATGACATGCCGTCGTTGCAAAGGTCTGCTGGTAAGAGACAGGCTGTACGATCTGTACGATACGAGGTTGCATTTGGAGGCGTGGCGCTGTATCGCCTGTGGTGACTTGCTCGATCCGGTCATTCTACGCAATAAAGCCCGGACGGGCCCATAATGCTAAAAATCACCACCCGGGTAGAAGACAACATCATCGTCCTCGAACTTGAAGGCAGGCTGACAGGACCTTGGGTCAAAGAGCTTCGGTCTTTTTGGGAGTCCACCACGGCATCGGATCGGACATCCTCCCGTGTTGATCTGACCTCCGTCACGTTCATTGATCAGGAAGGCAAGGACCTCCTTGGGGAACTGTATTGTCAAGGAGCCCACCTCGTGGCGACGGGCTGTCTGAACAAGTGTATCGTGGAAAGTATAATGGGGTCTGGATCTGCGGAAGACGCCAAGGGGCGACAGACAAAGCAGGATGCCGGCTCTGCCTGACTCGATACGCTCGATATTAAGCTGAGGAACTCCATGAATGCAAAAAGCACTGGAACCTGGATCCTGCAGGAACTATGAAGCTGGTGGGGTTGGAACAGACTGGTACAGAATTTCCGGGGGTTCGGGTATGGCGATGGGTACAGCGCACCGACCCGGATGCTTCGGCTGCCGCAAACCGCGACGGGCAACTTTTACGTGATTAAAAGCCTTGAAAAGGAGATGACCGTGACAGAAGCTTTGGAAAAAGTAAAACTGCTGGCACGCGATCTGCGGAACGGCAAAAACTTTCCGCGTAGCCCACGGGAAAGATTGGGCGGTTACGTGCTTGCTGCACGCGCTCTGGACAAGTGTCGAGCCGTCCTCGTTGGATGGCAGGGAGAATTCCACTCCAACTGCCCCCTAGATCAGCGATGGCTGAAATTCGCTGAAATCAATTATGATCAGTACAAATCGTTTGTCGCCACAGGTTCGACCGATGAAGAGGTGGCTGCGTGGATTGGTGATCACGCCAAGAAACGTTCCCGTGCCGACATCGTAATCTGGAATAACGAGGAATGTGACCTGCGGTTAAGCGACCTGTCGCCTGAATTGCAGGAATACATGGAGGACTACATCGCCGCCTCAGTCCCGCGTAACCGCGTCGTGTATCACTGGTTTGACGTGTACGACTTGGAAGAGGAACGCCTCTAAAACGTTGAGGAAAGTTAGTACAATGTGCCAGCAGCTTGAAACTGAATGACTTGTCTAATGGCAGCTTTCGATCTCGTGGGTTCTATCCGTCAGCTAACTGTGTTGAGGTGACAGAAGTCTATGGATGACGTCACGCAGTTTTTGATTCGCTACGGCGAGCTCGTGCTCTTTGTTGTCGTCCTGGCCGAGCAGGTCGGGCTGCCTATTCCTGCCGTGCCCGTGCTCCTAGCAGCGGGCGCGCTTGCCGGCGCGGGGAAAATGAACCTTCCACTTGTGATCAGCTTGACGCTCGTCGCATGCCTGTTGGGGGACCTGCTTTGGTATTATCTAGGTCGCTACCGTGGTGCGCGCGTTCTTGGCCTGCTGTGCCGCATCTCCCTCGAGCCGGATTCTTGCGTTCGCCGCACTCAGGACTTTTTCGTTCGGTACGGGACGAAATCCCTCCTCATTGCCAAGTTTCTTCCCGGTCTGAGCACCGTCACCCCCGCGCTGGCCGGACTGTTCAAGGTCGGCATCTGGCAGTTTTTGTTTTACAACGGCCTTGGCGCGCTTCTCTGGACTTTGGCCTTCAGCATTCCGGGCTACCTGTTTTCTGACCTGATCGAGCGTATGGCCATCTATGTCGAGCGCTTTGGGAGTTCTGCCCTCGTGCTGGGCGTGGCTGCCCTCGCGCTGTATATTATGTATAAGTATGTTAACCGCATTCGCCTCCTTCGCGAATTACGGATCGCTCGGATCACCGTCGACGAACTGAAGCAATTGATGGATGCCGGCTGTGAGGTAATGATTGTGGATTTGAGACGGCCGGGCGACCTGCTTGCCGATCCCTATACTATTCCAGGTGCGCTTCAGATCGCAGTTGAGGAGCTAGAGGCTCGCCATCACGAAATCCCTCGGGATCGCGATGTGATCCTGTATTGTGCCTGCCCGAACGAGATCACCAGCGCACAGATGGCCGTGTTGCTCAAACGGAGAGGCATCAAGCGGGTTCGGCCGCTCGCCGGAGGAGTCGAAGGTTGGCGTGCCAGCAATTATCCGCTCACTGAATTAAGAGAAAAACAGAAAGTTTGACAAATCCCCGTAATTCTCATGGAAGCAGAGAATAGATGCTGTTATTCTGCACCTAAGGGGAGTGGATGCCTGGCGCATGAGACGAATAAGAATTTTCTTCGCGTGTCTATGCTTAATGGGCTTGATTGCCTGCAAGAAGGAGTCGGCATCTGCGCCGCCGCCACAGATTCCTGAAGTCCAGGTCATCACAGTAATGCCTCAGACTATTCCGGACTCGCCCGAGTTCATCGGCCAGACAGACTCGGCCCGGCCGGTAGAAATCCGTTCTCAAGTGACGGGAATCCTGAAGGCTCGTTTTTTCTCTGAAGGCCGTGATGTTAAAAAAGGCGAGCGCCTCTATCAAATCGATCCGGTGCCCTTCCAGGCTGCTTATCTGAGCGCCAAGGCAAAAGTTGGGCAGGCCAAGGCGCGGCTCGCTCAGGCGCAGCAAAATCTAAAACGTGTCCAGCCGCTGCTTGCTGAGCAGGCGGTGAGCCAAAAGGATGTGGATGATTCCATTGCGGAAGAACTCTCGGCAAAAGCCGCTCAGGAGGGAGCGATTGCAGATGTCGTGAAATCCAAATTTGATCTGGATAACACGCTGATCATCGCGCCGATCTCCGGCCGTATTGAACGCAGCAAGGTCTTTGAAGGGCGTCTCATTGCGGCGCAGACCGACCTTCTTACCACGATCCACCAGTTGGATCCGATGTATGTCTATGCGAGTGCACCGGAGACCTTCGTCTTGAAACGTTTTCGGGATCGCGCCGAAAAGCGCGTACAGGGCGCAACTCTTTACGAACTGCGGGGGGTGATCACCTTTTCTGACGGCAGCACGTATCCCCATGAGGGCAAGCTGGACATGCTCGAAGTTGGTGTGCGTAGTCAAACAGGCACGAGAGATTTCCGCGTGACATTCCCGAATCCGGAAAAGGCGCTGGCTCCCGGGCAATTCGTCAAGCTTCGGATCCTGGGCGCAGTCAGAAATGACGTCATTCTGGTCCCTCAAAAGGCCGTCCAGCAAGGGCCCAAAGGCAGTGTGGTGTTTGTGGTGGGAGAAGGCGACAAGGTAGAGCTCCGCGATGTCCAGGCGACGGCGTGGCAAGGCCCTCAGTGGGTCGTTCAGGAAGGACTCAAGGGGGGGGAGCGAGTCGTCGTGGACGGACTTCAGAGGATCGGCCCTGGTGTGAAAATAAAGCCGATCCCTGCTCCCGCCGTTGAGGTGTCGCCAGCATCTCCCGCCGGAGAAAAGGCGCAAAGCGCCCTGTGATCTCGCGGTTTTTCATCGACCGGCCCATCTTCGCCGCGGTTCTCTCCATCGTGATTGTGGTCGTCGGGTTCGTGTCCCTCAAGGCCTTGCCCATCGCTCAGTTTCCGGAAATCACGCCTCCGGTCGTGACCATCGATGCCGACTATCCGGGCGCCAGCGCCGAAGTCGTCGCGGACTCAGTGGCACGCCCGATTGAGGTTCAACTGCCCGGAATCGATAATCTCCTGTATTACGACTCGACCAGTACCAATGACGGCCACATGACGATCAAGCTCACGTTCGAAATCGGGACGAATGTTGATATCGCCCAAGTCCAGACGCAGAACCGAGAGAAGCTCGCGGAACCCCAGCTCCCCCCGGAGGTCGTGCGCCAGGGCATCTCGATTAAAAAACAGTCGCCTGACCTGCTCGCTGTGCTGACGCTGGAATCCAAAGACCCGCGACACGATACACTCTTTCTCGCCAACTATGCGATTCTCCAAGTGGTCGATAATCTCAAGCGGCTTCCGGGGGTCGGGGACGCGCTGGTCTTTGGTGCGCAGAGCTATAGCATGCGTCTGGTTTTGGACCCCGTCCGCATGGCTCAACTCAACCTCTTGCCCGGTGATATTGCTACTGTAGTCCGGGAACAGAATCGGGACTTTCCGGCCGGTATGATCGGACGGGAGCCGGCGCCGAAGGGCACCGAGCTCACGATCCCGATCATCACACGCGGTCGGTTGACAGATGTGAAGGAGTTTGAGGAGTTGATTGTCAGAGCCTTCCCGGACGGCTCCATGGTTCGCCTCAAAGATGTGGCGAAAATCGAACTCGGGGCCCAATCCTACGATCTTGAAGGACGTTTCAAGGGCAAACCGACGACATTTCTTTTAACGTTTCTCTCTCCCGGGGCAAACGCGCTGGCAACCGTCAATCGTGTCCGCCAAGAAATGGACCGAATGACAAAGAACTTTCCTCCCGGCGTGAGATACGACATTCCCTATAACCCTACCCGCTTCATTGAAGTTTCGATCAAAGAGGTGATCCACACGCTAGTTATCGCAATGGTTCTCGTCATCCTCGTCGTGTATCTGTTCCTGCAAAGTTGGCGCGCCACGATTATCCCGGCAGTCGCCGTCCCGGTGTCTTTGATGGGTACCTTTGCGGGGATGCAGGCCCTCGGGTTTTCGATCAACACTCTGACGTTGTTCGGCATGGTCCTGGCTACACGATCAGCGATGCAGGCGGGCAGACCGCGCGCGCGG
>JBBRRL010000215.1:0-4956 GCA_038200775.1 Nitrospirales bacterium | reverse complement strand
AGCCTTGCGGATGCTCCAGCGTACCGGGTTGCGACCCTCGGCAGTGGCCGGGCACAGTCTCGGGGAATATACTGCATTGGTAGCCGCCGGAGCGCTGGCCTTCTCCGATGCCGTCGAACTTGTACGAGCGCGCGGCCGGTACATGCAGGAGGCCGTGGAAGAGGGGCGGGGCCTCGTCTGCGCGGTTCTCGGAGTCGACCGGAGTATCGTTGAAGGTGTCTGCCGAGAAGCCTCCTCGATTGGGATCGTGGCGCCCGCTAACTTCAATGCTCCCGGTCAAATCGTCATTGCCGGAGAAAAAGCCGGAGTGGAGGAAGCCATCCGCCTCGTAAAAATCAAAGGGTGCCGTAGAGTGATCCCCCTGGCCGTGAGCGTCCCGGTGCACACGAGCCTCATGGCGCCCGCTGCAGAGCGCCTGGCGGGCGACGTCATGCGGGTGCCTCTCAACGATCTCGAAGTGCCGATCATCAATAATGTCGACGCCAAGCCCCTGATGAAAGCGACGCAGGTGCGTCAATCTCTGATCCGGCAGCTTGCCTCGGCTGTCTTATGGGAGGATTCTGTACGGGTGTTACGTGACATGGGGGTAAAGACGTTGATCGAGATCGGCCCTGGGACGGTATTATCGGGATTGGCAAAGCGAATTGCTCCTGAGTTGCGGCTGCTGAACGTGCAGGACCCGGCCAGCCTGTCATCCACCGTTGATGCTCTCGCTGCGTAACGCGACTCGCGACTGAGGGCGCGCTATGGAACTTGAGGGAAAGGTTGCAATTGTGACCGGTGCCGCTCAGGGCATCGGGCGCGCCATTGCCGAGACTCTCGCCAAGGCGGGGGCCGATGTAGCTGTGGTGGACCGCGATGTGGCCCATGCCGCTGAGGCTGTCGCGGCCATCACTCGTCTGGGGCGCCGGGGTCTTGCGGTCAGGGCCAATGTCGCTGAATGGACGGATGTGCAGGTCATGGTCGATCAAGTGATAGCTGAGCTTGGTCGCATCGATATCCTCGTCAACAACGCCGGCATCACTCGTGATAGTCTTCTACTCCGGATGAAGGAGGAAGATTGGAATATGGTGCTTGATGTGAACTTGACGGGGACGTTCCACGGCACGAAGGCGGTCTTGCCGGTCCTGATGAAACAACGCGGCGGCGCTATCGTGAACATCGCCTCTGTCGTGGGGGTTATGGGAAATGCCGGGCAAGCCAATTACGCTGCGTCAAAAGCCGCCGTGATCGGGCTGACGAAGACAGTGGCGCGAGAATACGCAAGTCGTGCCGTGACGGTAAACGCGGTAGCCCCCGGATTCATTGACACGGCGATGACGCGGGGACTGGTGGGAGACGCGCGGGAGGCCTTGCTTAAACAGATCCCGCTAGGACGATTGGGAACCCCGAATGATGTCGCAGAGGCCGTGCGATTTTTAGTGTCGCCGGCGGCCGCGTATATCACCGGGCATGTCTTGCATGTGAACGGTGGAATGCTTATGGCGTGAGCCGCACAGGCTCATCCGAGTGGGAGGAGGTGGTAGGATCTATGGCAGCAGTGGAGGAGCGGGTCAAAAAGATTATTGCAGAGCAATTAGGTGTGGAGGACGACGACGTCATCCCCGACGCAAAGTTCGTCGAAGATCTCGGAGCCGATTCGTTGGATACTGTCGAGCTCGTGATGGCTTTTGAAGAAGCTTTCGATATCGAGATACCCGACGACAAGGCAGAAAAGATCCTGACCGTCCAGGACGCGGTGGATTTCATCAAAGAGAACAGCTAGGCCTCGCCGCGTTATAACGGATGGGCACGGAGCTTCCGAAAAGGCGGGTCGTGGTGACAGGGCTAGGAGCAGTTACGCCTCTGGGTATCGGTGTAGAAGACACCTGGAAAGCAGTGTGCGAGGGACGCTCGGGGATTCATCGGATCACCCGATTCGATGCGTCTGCGCATGATTGCCAGATCGCCGGTGAAGTCCGGGATTTCAACCCGACCGACTACATCGACAAAAAAGACGTCAAAAAGATGGATCTGTTCATTCAATACGCTATGGCGGCGGGCCAGATGGCGTTTGCCGATTCCGGCCTTCAGATTGACGAGGCCAATCAGGATCGAGTAGGGGTCTACGTCGGGTCGGGTATCGGGGGGCTTGCCTCCATTGAGCACTACCATAAAATCCTGCTCGAAAAAGGCCCGAGCCGCGTCTCACCATTTTTCATCCCCATGGTGATTATCAATATGGCGTCGGGAAATCTCTCCATGAAAATAGGCGCGAGAGGGCCGAATTCCTGCGCGGTCACCGCATGCGCGACCGGCAATAATTGTATTGGAGACGCCTTTCGGATAATTCAACGCGGTGAGGCGGAGGTGATGCTCGCTGGAGGCGCCGAAGCGACCATCACCCCGGTCGCCGTGGCAGCCTTCGCGGCGGCCCGTGCGCTATCGACCCGCAATTCTGATCCCGAGCACGCGTGCCGTCCGTTCGATAAGGAGCGCGACGGCTTCGTCCTGTCGGAGGGGGCGGGAGTCGTAGTCCTTGAGGAATTGGAATCGGCGCGACGGCGAAAGGCGAGAATCTATGGCGAGGTGATCGGGTACGGGATGACGGCAGACGCGTACCATATTACAGCCCCTCCTGAGGACGGCCGCGGGGCCGTGCAGTGCATGCGGCGCGCCCTGAATGATGCGGCCCTTGCGCCGGATGCCGTGCAGTACATCAACGCCCATGCGACTTCTACGATGGCCGATCGTATTGAAACCGTCGCGATCAAGCAGGTCTTCGGTGAGCATGCCAGACGGATCCCCGTGAGCTCCACAAAATCCATGACGGGCCATGCGCTGGGAGCCGCCGGCGGCATTGAAGCCATCTTTAGTTTGCTCACGATTGATCGAGGAATCCTTCCGCCCACGATCAATCTCAATGTTCCCGACCCGGAGTGCGATCTGGACTACGTCCCTCACACCGCCCGCCCCGCACGGGTCGACACGGTCCTCAGCAACTCTTTCGGCTTTGGCGGCGTCAATGCATGTCTGATCTTTAAGCGGTATTCGGCCTGACGGAAACCCTGCTCCTCAGAAAAAGGAATAAAAAAAGGGACAGGCTTTCAGTAGACATGCCGCAGGTCAAACAGTCTCCGTCCGTCAAAAAGCAGCCTGTCCCCTTTTTTGCTGTCTGCTGGTGAGATCCGATGGCCGATCGCGTGCTCGAGGTGCTGCAGGGCAAGCTAGGGTATCAGTTTAGCCGTCCGATGCTGCTCCTGCAGGCGGTGACACACACCTCCTACCTGAACGAATCCGGGCAAGCAGGGGATGCCGACAATGAAAGGATGGAGTTTCTTGGGGATGCTGTCTTAAATCTAGTGATCAGTGAATATCTGATAGCCGCTTTCCCGGGCGCCGCCGAAGGGGAATTATCCAAGCTTCGGGCGCGCCTGGTGAGCGAAGACACGTTGGCTGGCGTGGCGCGGCGGCTCCGGCTCGGTGATGCGTTGCGTTTGGGTAAAGGTGAAACTATTACCCATGGAAACGATAAGACCTCTATTCTCGCGGACGCTTTTGAAGCCATTCTCGCCAGCGTCTATCTTGACGGAGGGTTCCAGGCGGCGGCCGCATGTGTTAAGGTGCATTTGGCCGACGAACTGTCATCGTGTGACCAACAGATCCCTGGTCGGGGCGACTTTAAGACTGATCTTCAGGAATTCTGCCAACGTCGCTTTGAAACGCTACCTCAATACCGGCCGACGGCGGAGTCAGGTCCGGATCACGAGAAAATGTTCGAGGTAGAAGTTCTGGTTCGCGGAATCCGATATGGCCTCGGCAGCGGAAGAACCAAGAAAGAAGCCGAGCAGATGGCGGCCCAACAGGCGTTGGAACGTCTGAGCAACGGGTAGGAAGAAGCAGGAGGGACTATGCGACACGGGCTGATGGGTGTTGTTTGTATGATACTGTTGGGATCGATCGCGCCGGCATGGGCCGCGGACGTCCAAAAATCGAAAGGAGTGCAGATGCAGCCGCACGCGATCATCAAGACGAAGTTTGGAGAAATGGAGATCCAGTTCTTTCCCGATGTGGCGCCCAAGCATGTTGAGAATTTCATCACGCTTGCGAAGTCAGGATTCTATGATGGTACGCTCTTTCATCGGGTGATCCCGGGGTTCATGATCCAGGGAGGCGACCCCAATACCAAGGATCCGAACAAGACCAGCGAGTACGGCATGGGCGGTCCCCCAGGAGCCAAGCTCAAGGCGGAGTTTAATGACAAGCCCCATAAACGGGGAGTGGTGTCAATGGCGCGTTCCGGACATCCCGATAGCGCCGGCTCACAGTTCTTTATCGTGGTGAAAGACTCCCACCAACTGGACAGGCAATACACTGTGTTTGGGGAAGTCATCAGAGGCATGGAAGTGGCGGACCAAATCGTCAACTCGCCTCGAGGCTCAAATGACCTTCCGAAAGAGCGCATTGAGATGACCGTCGCCATCGTTGAGAAATAGCGGATTGTCGGTGTTCCCGACCACGGGGTTCACCAGAGTTGCTCTACTGGCTGTGTTTCTCGCGGTGCAGCTTCCTTTGGCGCAGTCCGGGGCGGCCCCTTCGGAGCCCAGCGCCCGAGGGGCCGCACCTGAGACGTCTTCTGCCTCAGCTTCAGGCAAGCGGCCTCGCGCCGTCCTTGACACCATTCGAGGCGTCCTGATTATCGAACTATACCCCGATGTCGCTCCGAAGACCGTGGCTCGGTTTACCGAACTTGTGAAAAAGGGATTCTACGACGGATTGCTGTTCTACAGGGTACTCCCAAAGTATCTTGTGCAGACTGGAGACCCCTTGGCAGACGGCACAGGAGGGTCAGGGCAAATTATTCCAGCCGAATTTAATGATAAGAAGCACATCGCCGGAACTGTCGGAATGGCGAGGAAGCAGGATCCGGACAGCGCCGATAGCCAGTTCTATATCACCCTTGAGCCGCAACCCCTT
>JBBRRL010000214.1:0-4964 GCA_038200775.1 Nitrospirales bacterium | reverse complement strand
GGAATTTGAGCCGAGCCACCTCGCCGTCGCAGCAGTCGAGGATGGCGGCTAGCTGAAACAGCACCGCGCCGAGAATTCCCGTCAGGTAACTGCCCACGGCGAACGCGCCGGCGGCAAGGAGGCCCACCGCCGTCGCCAACAGAGTAATGGCATTCGGGGATAACGAAGTCTGCAGCAGCCATCGTGTCAGCCAGGAAGAGCATTTTCGGTTGAAGTAGCGATCGACAAAGCCGTCGAGCGGACCCTTCAGTGTTCTCAACAATGTCCATTCGGCCCCGGCAACTGATTCGCTGTCGGCGGTGGAACGGGCACCAGTCGTTCGGACTTCTTGATACCATTCATGCGCGAGCGGAAGCACCTTTACGAGGCCGCGACGCACCCCTCGATCAAGTGCCGACTGCAGTGGGTACGGATAATCCTCCGTGCCTGCCCAGCCCCCGGTCATAAAGCCTTCAGGGATCGCGACGAGATCAACAGTCAATCCCGAAGACATATCGGGGACCGATTGTACAGGGGTCTCTACCATTAGGGTTCCATCCAGGCTCGACGGACGAGTGGTATGCAGACCAGATTCACCCATCGATCCGTTCAATGGCTCGCGCATCACAACGACGGCACTCCCAGTTTGGGCCCGTTCCCTCATGCGGCCAATGAGGGCCGCCGAAAAGATCGCCCCCGTACCGGCCACGATGTAGCCGTTTCCGATGATGCCTGAGAGGATCTCCCACGTGTGGTGATCGCTGGGAGGAAATTCCCGCACAGGAAGCCATCGCACTTCGGCCATCACGCGACGATCTCCGTGCAGTTGGTCACGCAGGGCCTGAGTGAGGTCCCCTGAAAGGATAATGAAATGAGTGATGCCGGCACGCTGGAGGGTAAGGAGGGTCCGCTGAAATAAAGACAGCCCGCCGACAATCGTCAGCGGACTGGGCAATCCGTGCTCCGGCGGACGTTCAAAGACCGCCGCGGTCGTCAGAATTAATGCACGATCCATGGATCACAAACGGGGCGATATGTCGCAATTGCGCTCATGCGCCGGTGTTCACCTCGGGCTTGTTTTCTATTGTCGCCTCTTCGGGGCCCTTTTCGGCCGCCTGTAGGGCCTCGGCTGCAGCCGCTTCCTCAGCTCGCTCACGCTCTTCTCGGTCTTTACGATCCTGTTGCAAGCGGTCCATCTCCCCGGCTCTTTCGACACCAAGTTTCTGGGCCTCAGGAAGGACCGTTTCGAATGCCTTCAGGAAGCCCTCGATCTGATCGTTACTGAGGGCTCCCATGTTAGCCACGCGAAAGACGCTTTCGGCGAGTTGTGCCTGACCCGCATAGATCACATACCCGCGCTCCCGCAAGAGATCGTGCAGGTGATCGTAGTAGACGCCCTCAGGGAGCTTAAAGGCGGTCAATGTGCCTGACCACAGGGGCTCGCGAAGGTAAAACTTCATCCGCATGGCCCGCATGTAATTGCGGATCGTGCGGGCCGCGCTCCGATAGCGGGCAATCCGATTTGCCACGCCCTCTTCCAGAAGCTCATCCAGCGCTTCGTTAAACGCATAATAGAGCTGTACCGCAGGGGTAAAAGGAACGGAGTCCTCCTCCTGCGCCTTGTAGTAGATGGGCAGATGCAGATAGACGGAGCGCCGTTCATAGTTGACCATCTGTTCCATAAGGTCGCGTCTGACAATAACGAAGCCCACGCCGGGAAAGCCCTGAATGCACTTGCCTGAAGAGCCCGCGATCAACCCGACATTACAGGCGTTAAAATCGATCTCCTCGCCGCCCATACTGCTCACGCCGTCGATCAGCAGGTAGCGCCCCATCTTTTTTGCGACCGCGCCGATTTCTTTGACCGGGTTAAGCATGCCGGTGGAGGTCTCATGATGGACCACGGCGATCGCCTGGATCGCCGCATTCTGGCGCAGTGCCACGGCCACAGGGGCAACATCAAAACGCTGGTCCCACTCACCAGACAGTTCGGCGGTCTGGATTTTGTGCGCGGCAGCCATCTGCGAGATCCGGTGGGAATAGATGCCGTTCTTGATCACCATGAGACGTCGGCCCGGCGCGATGCTTGAGGTGATAACAGCCTCAACGGCGGCAGTTCCTGATCCCGTGAGAAGCAGCGCGACATATTCCGACGTGTAATTCGGAGCGAAGGCACGGAGCAATTTCTCGCGAATACCGCCCAACAAGTCGGTGAACTCAGATTCGCGATGACAGATATCAGGCCGTATCAGCGCTTGGCGCACACGCTCAGAGACATTTACCGGCCCAGGGTTGAGTAAGATCACGATATCCCTCCCACGGCGGCCTTTCGAAACCGCTCTGTGATCGCGGGGGGCTCGATGTCAACCCGTCCCACGGCATCCGCCAATTCCGACACTTTTACAAGCAGAAAGCTAGGCCCTTCCTCTTTCAAGACGACACCTGCCTCGTAGATGAGATCCTCCAACTCTCGCACCCGCACGACGTTCCGATAGCCCGCGGCTTTGGCCACGTGGTCCAAACGAACAACTTGTGAAATCGTCGGTTGGTTCCCGGTGCTCCCGTACACCTCGTTATCAAAGACGATGTGGACCAGATTCTTGGGTCTCAGTGCTCCGATTGTTGCAAGCGTCCCCATGCCCATCAGGACATTGCCGTCCCCGTCAAAAATGACGACTTTGCGCCGAGGCTGCGCCAATGCAACACCAAGGCCGATGGCCGGCGCAACACTCATCGAACCGATCATGTAAAAATTCTCCGGCCGGTCTCGGATGGCGTACGCCTCGCGCGCAGGAAATCCGTTGCAGATTACCAACAGCTCGTCGGTGAGCAACTTCAGCACAGCCGCAATGGCCCGGCTTCGGCTGGTGAGCACCCCCTCTTCAGGCCTCACGCCACGACACCCTTCATAATCAACAACGCGACCGGAATGCGTTGTTGGATACAGATCTGTGCAGCCCAACTCAGATCCTCCTTGCAGCGTTCCGCCGTCAGGGTGCGATGGGGGATGCGGACGAGATCCAATAGATCCGGCAACACCTGGCCCATGACAAGATGCTCAGGAGCGTCTTTCCCGTCGTGTCCGCGCCACGAGATGATCAAAAGGCAGGGCTGAAGATAAATGAGGTTGAGCGAGATCAGGGTGTTCAGCGACGTCCCAACCCCCGAGTTCTGCATCAACACTGCGGGAACCTTCCCGGCCATAAAGGCTCCTGCGGCCATGGCGACAGCTTCATCTTCGCGTACCGCTGGGACATAGCGTCTGCGTTCAACCAACGCGGCAATGACACCGCTCAGTATTGAATCAGGCACGCCTGTGAAGAAGTCAAAGCCGGCCTCTTCCAAATTTGCAACAATGGTTTTTGCTGGAATTGGCATAAGAAGAGCAGGTGATTATAACCAAGGCTGGGGCGCGATCTCAAGACGGCGTTAGCAGGCCCTCTCAGGGCGTCCCGAGTGACCCGACGGAAGGGAAAGAGCAAGGAACCTTGTTAAGGCTTTAGGGAACGGGCTGCACTCCAAAGTCGAGTGCTATACCGCAGCGTACGGCCTCTCCACAGCAGCAGGCCAAGCACTCCCGTCGCCATTAGAGTTAACGTGGCCGGCTCCGGATTAGTAATTGTCAATGTTGTATTCGTAAAAGAAACCATGAGGTCATTGTAGTCCCGGTCGCCGCCACCGCCGAGGTCTTCGAATCCCACAAGAGTTTGGTTCGGAGCAAACGAGGCGTCCACTATTGCGTGTGCGCTGTTGTCTGAATTCCTGAAACTGGGTCCGTTGAAGTATGTGGTGTTTGTATCCAGCACGTGGATTCGAAAGATCAGCTCGGTTCCCGCCGCGAACACTCCAAGGCTTTGCGAACTTCCGGGTAGGCTGGAGTGGTTGTTAAAGATCGCGACAGGGGCATTGCCAGGGCTCTCAAGGAATAACTCGCTGGTGTAGGCCGCATCGCTTCCCACAAAGGTTGCCATTACTTCGCCAGTCTGGGCCACAAAAGTAGATCCCCCGACGACCGGAACTGCCCAGGTCAGGACCGGGGTGACGAGGACGGCGAATACTGAAGCAAGCACATACGATGACCATGTGGGTCTCATGCAGGTTTCCTCCATTACGAATACGAACACAAAAGGACACTAAAAGGACTTAACTGGAGGCGAAGTATACCCCATGTCGAATATTCTTTCATCACAATCTTCAGGTTGGGTCCGCCTACGTGTGGAGGGGGAGACCGTGCGTGGATTTCTGTGAATTTGCAACGAAGTCTGTGCCAAGCCCAGCTCTGGTCGGCGTCGCTCACATCGAGCGTCGTCTTCTTTACAATTTTTGATGGGACTTGGAATCGTTCAAGTTGATCCCTCTTTTGGGGCGAAATTACCTCAACATAGGGCTTGAGCACTGCCGCGGGTCACGTGAAGATAACTAAGCTGGTTTCTCGATCCTTCAAAATGCACCATTAAAAAGGAGGTTTCAATGACGACACGCGATACGATTATGCTGAGCGGTGCCTTATTTATCGGGGCAGCCCTGATGGCGGCCCCAACGAACCTCTTGGCCGAGACGACTGCACAAAAGGCTGGAGAAAAGGCTGAAAAAGCCGCAGACCGAGCTGAAAAAGCCGCAGATCGGGCTGAGGATGCGACAAAGGCCGGTCGTACGGACGATCAGTCCAACAAACCCAGCACCACCAAGGAACCGATCAATGATTCGTGGCTGACAGCCAAAACGAAGATCGCGCTTGTGGCAGATGCCCGTGTCAAAGGAAGACAGATCAATGTAGAGACGAAAAAGGGCGTTGTCATACTCCGGGGCAAAGTTGACACCGATGAGGCAAAGACTGCCGCAGAAGAAACTGCAAAAGGAATTGACAGCGTCAAGAGCGTGAAGAATGAGCTTCAAGTCGTCGCTCCTGCAAAACGCGAGGCGGTGGATCAAAAAGACGACACGATCACGAACCGCGTGAAGCGTGAGATCAATAAAGACCAACG
>JBBRRL010000213.1:0-4972 GCA_038200775.1 Nitrospirales bacterium | reverse complement strand
CAATATCGACCAAGTGTCCGACGAGGAAATCCAGGACATCATCCTCACCGCCAATCTCACACCGAGAAAATGCCTCGGCTTCAAGACGTCGTTCCAAGCGATCCTCAAAGAGCTTGGCAAAGACGTCCAAATCCCGTTGCACTTCGCTCCAGAATCCAGGGGTTGACCTGGGGAATGCCAATTGATAAGGTTAAGAAAAGGGACTCCAGGAGGGACCCTCTGTGAGGGGAAGCGTCGCTTTAAAATCGCCTCGGCTGCAGCGCGCGGCGACAGGGGGGAGCTACGTCGTCTGGCTTAGCTTGAGTCTCCTTGGGCAGCCCGCAATAGCTGACGAGCTCATCCCGCCTCCGGTGTGCTCGCCTCTCCTCAAATCAATACCGCCGGAACTAAAGGACTACTGCAAGATCACGACTCTGCCTGCATCCGAGTGTCACACAATTTCGACGGTGCCCGGGGCGGAGTGTCACAAAATTAAGGTCAACTTGACTGCGAATTCGGGACCCATTGATGTTGGCGGCTACAAGGTTACGACCGAACATTACAATAACTCTTATCTGACGCCTGTGATCGAAGCGATGCCCGGGGATACTGTCGCCGCACAGCTCGTAAACGCGCTCCCAAATCGTACGACCGATTGTGGACATATGATGGACCAAGGAGCGGCATGTCCGAATCCGACCAATCTCCACTATTTTCATGGGGGTATCGTTAGTCCACAAAATGACAGGCCGAGGATAGAAGACGCGAGAGATGGAATAGGCGACAACGTCTATGTTTGGCTGAAGAACGGCAGCAAGCATGACTTCGATGTTCCGATCCCGGGCAAAAATCAGCTTGATGCCAGAGTCCTGGAAAGCGAAAAAAGCGGAAGCTACATTTCTCATCCTGACGGATTGAATTGGTACCATTCCCACCTTCACGAAATCTCGTCCCGCCAGGTCATTGGCGGCATGTCGGGCTTGCTTTCGGTCGGCGACGCCAAAGCAAATGTAAAGGCCTGCAAAAAGAATACGCCAGCCGACAAAAAATGTTTGAATCCTGTCGATCAAGACACGGACGATCTGAAAGCTAAGACCGTCGTCCAATACGCTCTCCTGCGTGATATTCCTCTTCACAACATTACTGCGCTTCCCGAAGACGCATCCGGGGCAAACGCAGAATGGGCTCCTGAAGATCAAGACTTCCCGTCTGACAAACACCCGGAATGCGGTGTCTGGAAAAAAGAGGGTTCGAAGCTGGATCTCAACCCAACGCTTCGCAAGGGATTTTGTCAGTTTGACGAAAAGTCAGCCTGGCTTTTCACATTGAATGGACAAAGATTCCCGGCAATTACCCTCGATGGGAACCATAATCTTCTGCTTCGAATTGGCAATGTCAGCGCCAACGTCGCTTACTTGCTGGAGCTTTGCGAAGAGGCGGCATTTGAGCGGAATGATTGCGCCGGGAGTGTCTTGCGTTTGACGATTCTAAGTCTTGACGGAGTGGTGCCAGCAAGACCGGTTAGTCCCGACGATGCGAAACTACCTGTCAAGGCATTCGACGTAGAGAATCTGCTTCTAATGCCGGCATCTCGGGCCGAGATCTATGTCCGCAATGACAACAAATTGCGTTCGAAATCTCAGACTTATGTTCTCCGAACCCGGGGGCTTAACGCGGGCACCGACAAATGGCCTGCGATTGCGCTGGCGCGGATCGTGTTACAGCCAAACTCCTTCGCAAGCGAGGTTGTCGTAGCCCGGAACGCTCCCGTCGCGGAGCGCCTTATTGGACCTCTAGCCGGAGTTCCGGAGGAGGTCAGGCCGCCGGAGGGGTGTGTCCGCGATTTAGAATCGGCGCAAACAGAATACCGTCGCGTGACGTTTAATAAGGGAGGGAAGACGTCTAAAGGCAAGATAACGGACTGGAGCATCACGACCCAAATTGTGCACCCAAAAGAGCCGGGGGAAGAAGGTGATCAGCCCCCCGTAGACACGGAGACGGTCGGGCCTTTCCCCTTCGAAGAATATGTACTAAAAGACGGTCTTGTCGATTGGACCAAGCAGAAGCATGTATGCATCTTCATTGATCATGTCATTGGTCATGACGCTCACAAGGGAAGTCACAAACAGCTATGGGTTCTCGACAACAGCACTTCTGCATTGCACAATTTCCATATTCACCAAATCAAATTTCGCTTAGCGACAAAAAAGGAACTCGAGGATCATCACATAATGCCGCCTACCGAGTCGCGCGTGACGATCAGCGGATCGGATATCCAACTTTACGATGAGCAAAGTCCGAGCGAGATAAATCCGGACTTCAACCTCGTCTGGCACGACACCATCCCGGTCCCGCCGCTCCTAAGGGTCTTTCTCATCATGAGCTTCGATGCCGAGCAGCAGGTTGGGCGGTTCGTCTATCATTGTCACATCCTCAAGCATGAGGACAAAGGTCTGATGGCCCCCATCGAAGTTTGGTCGCCGACACCAGTGTTACAGTAGTGTTCCAGTAAAGTCTCGTTCGCTAAAAACCGGAGGAAGAAATGAGAAAATTATGGAAAGCACCTTCAATCCTTGGCGTTGGGATTTCGACGATGATCGCATTTGCTAGCACGAGCGCGAGCGCTGCCACGCACGTGATTGTGGGCACCAAGGATACCACTTGGCAAGCCGAAACGCCAACGCAGCACTCGACGACAGGAGGCGTTCCTCTTGTCGTAGAAGTGAAGAAAGGTGATATGATCGATATTCTAGTGCCTTTCCCTTTCCTTATTCAAAATCGCCCGCACGGATTTGTCACCATAAACAAGAAAGGTACTGAGAATCCCGATCTAGCCCTGGGCCTCGTGCTAGCTTGCGGGGAAGATCCGACGTCCAAACCCACTGCGGTTCTCCGCGAGGTCGGGTGCATCACGGGAACACCGAGCAACTTTGGAGACAAGCCGGGGGGCTTTGTCGGCAGCCTGAAGCTTGAAGTTCGGGACAACTTTCAAGCCGACACTAATTTTTGGTGCTCGGTTCACACAAACACCATGTGGGGTACGATCAAACTCAAACCTTAACTCTATCGAGGAGTACTGACATTTTGTGCTCAATTGCCCGAGTGTCTTGTCGGGATGGAAGCCTGCGGTTCGGCCCATCATAGGCGCGCGAGCTGATCAAGCTTGGCCATGACGCACGGAATGCCGTTGCTCTCATCGATAGTCGTCGAGTCTTGCGACGCAAGGGACGAGAAACATGACGAAGTACGAAGATGCATTGAAGGCGCTCAACCCGTTTCGCGTCCGGCTGCAGGAGGCTGCTTTTGCCGACATCGAGCGGCAACCTGTGGGCATGTTGAGCGCATTCTCCACGGGCGGCGCATCTTCGGCATTCGCTACGCCGCTTACCAACGTCCACGCAACCGGAGTGGGAATCCGCGTCCGACGCGGCAATATTCTACCGGACAAGTTCGTAATCAAGGTCTATGTCTTCGAGAAGCTCGCGCTCGCTGACGCGACACCGGCCCTGACGAAGAGTTTCGATGGCATAGAGATCGACGTCGAAGCGCTCCCAGTCCAATTGGCGGCGGCACGCCGCGCGTCGCGAGCTCGTGGCAGCTCTACGGAACGGACGGCTAGCCGTGTGGCTCCGGCTGCTCCACCGTTGCTCGCCAACCGTGGTCGCGCTCGTCCGATACCGGGCGGGGTATCGATTTCACCGCTCGGTGCGCGCTACGTCGGCACGCTCGGCTGCTTCGTCAGGGGTCTCTCCGCCGGGGCCGATCAGGTATTTGCACTGAGCAACAATCATGTCCTCGCCGACGTGAACAGCCTGCCGACCGGAACCGTCATCGTGCAGCCCGGACCAGAGCCGACGGCCACAGATTCGGCGGACGCGTTCGCGATGCTAAGTAATTTCATTCCGGTCCAGTTTCCGGCGAACCGATTCGAACGCTTGATAAACAGGTTCGACGCCGCAATCGCTAGGGTGACCGACGAGAGCCTGATCGCCCGAGGCGCAATTTTAGGAATTCCAAATTATTCCGCACGCCTCGGTTCGGCGGTGCCCGGCATGCCGGTCACCAAGTCGGGACGAACCACCGGGGTGACAACTGGTGTCGTGACGGCGACCCATGTGAACCCTGTCCAGATCAACTACGGCACGCAGGCCAATCCGCGTATTGCGGTTTTCGACGACACGATTGAGATTGTCGGAGATGGCGGACAGCCGTTTGGCCTTCCCGGGGATTCTGGTTCTGCCATCCTCGAGAGGAGCACCGGCAATCCTATTGCCCTACTGTTCGCCGGGGATGGACACACGACTACGGCGTGCGATTTTGGCGCCGTCTGCCGTCAGTTCCAAGTTGTTCCAGCGTGACAATGGGGTGCTCGACCGTGGTAACGTCTCCCGTGCACATTCCGGCCCCACCGAAGAGCGCGGAACCTCCGCGTGGCCTCGCCGAAGCGGTCAAGGCCCTCAATCACCCCGACGTAGTGAACGCCGGCCTTACGACCACCACGACAGGAGCGTGGGCCGCGATGGTCAGAGTGCGCCGGGGAACTCGTACCCCTATACAAGACGTCGATCGTCGGCTCGCTGGCTTTCCCGTGATCTACGAAACCGCTCCTGATCAGTTGCCGGTGGCGCGGCCGGCGTTCCCCGATCGCGGGGAATAGCCTTATCGGGTGACGCCGAATAGATATTTGCGGTATCATGGAGCAAACACACCAATCAATAGAATCAATGCATTACGGTAGGCAAGAGCTGCACAATTACGTAAAGAAAAGCCATGGTCATGGTCCCGCGTGTCCGCCGAGCTTTCACGTGCTGGACTACCTGCTGCAATACGGCCTGTATCTGGCCGAAGTCATCACCGTCGTCATCGCGATCGGCGTGGTGATCGGCAATGCCATCCGTCATATGTGGACGGCCCCGATTGGCAAGTGGTTTTTGCCGCGGTGAACGGGTTGGCGGCTTGCGGTCATATGTCCGGCCTTTTGGCGCGGCCGTCT
>JBBRRL010000212.1:0-4975 GCA_038200775.1 Nitrospirales bacterium | reverse complement strand
TGTCAGAGACCGACGGCATCGAGATCTCCCGCCGTCTGCGCGCCCGACTGGACCTCGCCAGCACCCCAATTCTGCTCCTCAGTACCTTTCGCGTCGACACCTCGAACGCCGTAGAAGGAATCGAAGCCGGCGCCGACCATTTTCTCCAAGCGCCCTACGACCAACTCGCACTCATCGCCAGGGTCGGCCAACTGATCGAACGCAAACGCACCCAAGCAGTCCTGCGCCGCAGTGAAGAACGCTATCGTGAGCTCTTCCACAATGCAAACGACATCGTATACACGCACGATCTCGAGGGTCATTACACATCACTAAACAAGAAAGGACAGCAGATAACCGGCTACAGTTGTGAAGAAGCCGCAACGCTGGAATTCAACACCTTAGCAACCCGAGAAGACGTAGCCCTTGCCAGAGAAATGCTTCGCCGCAAACTTGCCGGCGCCGAAACTTCCACTATCTATGAAGTCTCAATCCTGGCGAAAGATGGCACAGTCATCCCAGTAGAGGTAAATACACAGCTCATCTTTGAAAACGGCAAGCCAATCGGCGTCCAGGGAATCGCCCGCGACATCAGAGCGCGCAAAGAGGCTGAAGAAAAGTTCCGCCAAGTCAGCCAATCCCTACTGGAGGCTGAACGGCGCGCTATCACGGAGTACAAGACACTCCTGGAGCGAATTGCACAACTTGCGCAGGTACTAGCTTCAGCCCGAGACCTGGCCCCAATCTTCAAAGCTTTGCTTGAATTCACAACCATCTCGCTACCATGCAACGCACTCGGCATTGCCTTATGCGATCATGAACAAGTAGAACTCAACCCACATTTTCTCTGGATTGAAGGAAACAATATTGACATCACAGATCTAGAACCAATCCCTGTTACCACCAACTCAGACGTTCGACGCGCCATAGTCTCCGGACAAACTATCATCTCGACCGCATCCCAGTCTGATCACCACATTCCAACAATTTTTGGGTACTCACACACAGATCTAAAACCCGCCTCAGCTATGACCGTTCCGATGGCGATTATGGGTCGAACTATTGGCACGCTTGAAATTCAATGCACGACTGAAAACGCGTATCAAACCGAAGACACTACCGCCCTACAAATGGCAGCAAATCTCGCTGCGAATACTATTGAAAACGTCAGGCTACTAAATCGCGAACGAGAGCATGAAAACCAGCTCAGACAAGCGCAAAAGATGGAGGCGATTGGCCACCTTGCCGGCGGGGTCGCGCATGACTTTAATAACATCGTAACCGCAATGTATGGTAACTGCGACATGCTAATGAGAGGCCTCGAACCAGGCAATTTTTTGCGCAAATATGTGCACGATATAAAAGACTCCGCCAAACGCGCGGCCATGCTCACACGACAACTGTTGGCATTCAGTCGTAAGCAGGTCCTTCAACCTGTCAATCTAAACCTGAATACCGTTGTCACAGACATAGAACGGTTAATCGCCAGACTCATCGGCGAGGATATCTCCATCACCTGCAATCTGGTCGAAGATCTGCCGCAAATAAAAGCCGACAAAAGCCAACTAGAACAAATCATCATGAACCTTGCCGTAAATGCTCGAGACGCCATGCCTCAGGGTGGCAAAATAATCATAGAAACATCTGTCGTTTATCTCGACAAAAAACGGCCCCAGCAATATTCCAAAACTAAAACACATCCTCACATCCAGCTCTCAATCACTGATACAGGCACAGGCATGAGCGCTGAAACTCAGAAGCACATTTTCGAACCATTTTTCACCACCAAGGAAGAAGGCAAAGGCACAGGCTTAGGACTAGCGACCGTCTACGGCAGCGTCAAACAATCTCGCGGGTCGATATGGCTATACAGTAAAGAAGGAGAGGGCAGTGTGTTTAAGATACATTTCCCGATCGCTAAAGAACATCTCGAGATACTCCCAGAGAACCCCACAGAACCCACAGACGATCATAAAGGAACCCAAACAATCCTTATTGCCGAAGACGATCATACCGTTCGCCAGGTACTCCGCGATGCCCTTCACTTCTCCGGATACAAAATACTGGAAGCCGCTAACGGACGCGACGGCTGGGAACTTTTCCAGCAACACCAAGACGACATACAACTCGTCATCACTGACGTCTTAATGCCGCAAATGAACGGTCGCAAGCTGGCCCTACTCATCAATAAGATCAGGCCCACCGCACGAATCATCTACATCTCGGGCCACCCAACTGATGCCATCACTGATCGCGGCGGCGTCCTGCTAGAAGGCGTTGATTTTTTAGAAAAACCTTTCACCAATGCCGACGTCATCCGCAAAGTCCGCGACGTCCTGGGATCAAGCGAAATCCTCCAGCCGGCCACCCCCTAAGTTAGACCAGCAAGAAAACCTTATGCCCAGCCGAAGCAATAAACGGAACCCCGAACCCACTGCCACCGCCGCAATGTTAAAGAACGCCGCGGATATCTTTTCCGAGGCCTTATTCTTAATCGACCGATGGCGACGGATCATTCTTGCAAACAATGCTGCCCAACAAATGACCACACTCGAGGAAACAAATTTAATCGGGCAACAAATTGAGTCCATCCTCTCACTCGAAAATCCTCAAACGCAGTTGAAAGTCACCAGCATAAAACTACCCCCAAAGGAATTACTCGTTCTGCGAGCCAAAATACACGCAGTACCACACTCGGCCACTTTTCTGCCTCTCAATTACATTCCATATTTCGCAGCCTTCAAGCCACGACCTATAGCCCTCGCTATCGTCACACCCCAAGTCTCCACCCAAGCACAAGATCACACCACCGCTACTATCTATCAGCAGATCCTCGGCCAACTAACAATGAAGATTGCACACGACTTCAGCAATTCACTGACTTCCATCATCGGAAACGCTGAACTTATCGAAGAACAGATATCGGCCCTTCTGAAGCCGCCAATCCCTGAGCCTCTGACTCCATTGCTTGATCAAGGACTGCCAGAAATACAAGACGTCGTGCGCAAGTCACGAGAAATGGCGCAATTCATCAACACCCTTCAACAATATGCCAGACAACAACCAACAAGCAGCCGGACACTCGACCTCAATACAGCGATAACCGAAACCATCACCATGGCCCGAAGTCTGCTCGGCCGCAAAATCCAAATCGAATTCCTTCCCTCTGAAGATCTGTCTCAAATCTACATGGACCGACTTCGGATCGACCAGATCCTCCTCAGCATTCTCGTTAACAGCAAAAACGCAATGCCCGCCGGAGGCCGCGTCACCATTGGAACCGAAGAAGTTTTTCTCGATGCAGAATTCGTAGCGGCGCATCCCGGCGCTCGCGAAGGAAGTTACACCCGGCTCAGCATTACTGACTCGAGCGCCGGCATGGATTCGGGAACACTCAAACGCATCTTCGACATTCCCAACTCCAATAAGACACCAGATCTCGCGAGCTTGGGTCTGCCTACCGTCTACTCTATCCTCAAACAATTCAAAGGCTACATCGACGTTGAAAGCTGGATCGGTAAAGGCACCCGCTTTGATATTTATTTTCCGCAAACACCTCTGGGTCCAATAACCCCACCATCAGTTGAAGACGACGATGAAGTCCTTGTCCTGCATCTCCTCCGTCAGCCAACTCAAAATGCTTTAAACCCAGAACCTGCGCTACCCAATCCATCCAAGGGTTCTTTAATCCTTGTCGCAGAAGACGAAACCGACGTCCAGATTTTCGTTCAAAGAGTCGTCACCCGAGCCGGCTATAAGACATTAATTACAGGCGATGGAAGTGCGGCGCTGGAGCTTTATCGGAGAATCACAAAGGAAGGAAACCAGCCGGCATTGCTCATTTCAGACCTTGGTCTGCCAGGCATGGACGGGCGCACGCTATGTAATGCAATAAGGCAGGAGCATCCAACCGCCCGCGTACTTCTCACCAGCGGCTATCGAATCGAACTGGAGGGCAACTCCAGAAAAACCAAAGACGGCGGCTTCGACTTTCTCCAAAAGCCATTTGCGCCGAATATCCTACTCGCCACCATCCAGCGAATACTCTCAAAACCCACCAGCTAGCCCGCACTTCCCACCAAAAACGCGTTAGAAAGCCTGCCAGGTCACGTATTATCGCCCTAACTTATTTAGAATCGGTGCCTTACCCTCGCTTCAAATCCGCAAGCATGTCGTGCTAATTACCACACTTGTTAGGTCCGCTTCCCCAAACAAAAAGCCGACCACGCTGTCCTAAATCCAGCGAGCCCGGCGGCAGACGAAGCGACTCTATCTACTATTCGGCTATTTTCACCCCCAACCCTTCTCTCGACACTTTTTCCCAAACGCACTGCGATCCAAACCTAACGTCCGTGCCGCCTGTGTCTTATTCCCGTTACAGTGACGCAAAACCCGCTGCATGTGCGCATCCTCGACCTCCTCCATAGTCTGCATCTCTTCCGTGTTGCCAACCAAGGCACCCACAACCGCGACTTCATTCTCATTCAAATCACCGACAATTGCCCTCAGATCTCGCGGTAGGTCGCTAAGCAGCACGATCCCATTACATCGCTGTACCGCCGAGTCGATTACTGATTCCAGCTCGCGCACATTTCCCGGCCAGTCATAGCCCTTTAGCGCCGCCATCACCGCAGTCGAAAACGCCACTTTCCTCCCAGTCTTTCTGGCAGTAATTCCCGCGAAATGGAAGGCCAAAGGCATGACATCCTCTCGCCGGTCCTTCAACGGCGGCAGGAAAATCTCCGAACCTTTCAAACGAAAATAGAGATCCTCACGGAAACGTCCGGCCGCAACCTCGTCCACTACGTTACGATTACTTGACGCAATTACCCGCACATCCAACTTGATCTCTTGATTCGAGCCGACACGCGTAACGCGATGCTCCTGCAGGACCCGCAACAGCTTGACCTGAAATGCCGCCGTCGTTTCCGTGATCTCATCCAGGAAGATAGTCCCGCCATCAGCCTCTTCAAAGACGCCCTTACGATCCGTTATT
>JBBRRL010000211.1:0-4991 GCA_038200775.1 Nitrospirales bacterium | reverse complement strand
TCGGTGTGGATAAACCGTCCACCAAACCGAATCCACGGATTCCGAGTGCACCCTGCCATGCATTCTCAAGAGCTTGAACATAATCGACCTGCAGCTGAAACAACGTCCTTTGCGAGATGAGAGCTTGCGGATACGCAGCTGCCATGTTTTGGTAGTTATTCTGGTACAGCTTGTAGGCTTGTTCGGCTCGCGGGATCATCTCGTTCTTGTACTGCTGTGCGGTTGTTCGGGCAGAGTCGTAATCGCGGAATAGATTGGCCACTTCGCGAGCAAGCTGCAACCTCACTCGAACCAAATCCTGCTTCGCGCTTTCAATCTCCGCTTTGGCGGCCGCAATGTTGCCTTGATTGCGATTAAATATCGGCAACGTGATGCCAATCTGCGCGCCACCGTTCACACCTATGGGCCGATGGGTGGTTTCGTTCGGCTCGAAATTCTGCGAAAGGTTTCCGTAAACCTGCAAGTCTGGAATCGGAATCTTCTTGGCTTGGGTAAGAGATGCCTCAGCGCGATCGGCAGCTTGTTGCGCCAGCTTGACCTCAGGGCTTTCTCTTATGGTGGTGGCCAACCACTCTTCATAATTCAGATCCGGAATCGCTTCCAGATCACCCTCTAGACGGGTCTGCGCCAAGCTAGGCTTGCCAGCCACCGCCGCCAGTGTGCGCCAAGAAGATTGCAGTGTTTGCTGAGCAACGCGAAGACTGACGTTCACCTGTTGTTGCTCCACCTCCGCCTGGAGTACATCGGGACGGTCCGCTTGTCCCACGTTGGCGAGCTGGTGTGAAGTCTGTGTTGCGTCGGCTGCCAGTTTGGCTAAATTCTGCCTTACTTCGACAAGTCTCTGATTGGCGAGGACCTGATAGAACAAAATTCGGACATTGTTGAGGATCCGGAGTCTCTGGACCTCACCGCTTGTTTCAGCCTCTTGAGCGAGGAGTTGTGCGACACGGCGGGCAGCCTTCAGTTTCCCGCCCGTCACAATTGTTTGGCTAACGAAGCCGCCCTGCTTACCGCCACCGTAGTAGCCGCCTCGAATCTCATCCCCGTAGTAACCAATCGTCGGGTTCGGATACAATCCCGCTTGCCTCGCCAAGCCAGCAGACACGCGAACATTTGCTTGCGCTTGGGCAATAGTCGGATTACTGGCCAACGCCATTCGTTCCAACTCCTCAAGGCGCATCCCCTGAGGCGCCCCCGGCTGAGGCGCCGCCATGGAGGATGCCGGCATAATCTCTACCTCGTGAATTGTCATGTCGGTCTGTTGTGCCGCAGCCACAAAGAGACAGAGAAGAGGAAGGACCACGATTTCAATTCGGATTCTCATTAGGCTGTTTTTCCTTTCTGCTCCGCCTTCAGAGACATGATCTTGTCGTATTGATCCGAAGGCATGACGCGGACCAGCGTCATCATCCCGCCAACGAAACCACTCCAGCCCGGAGGGAGGCCATATGTCTCGGGTTTGGTTACCTCTTTGTCCATCGCCATCATGGAACCTTCCATATAGGCGTCTTGAGGGAACAGCGGCACCTTGTCGGCGTTGTCTGGCAGCTTGGGCATTGTCATCCCGCTCATGCCCTGCATGCCACCGTGATCCATTCCGGGCATTTTCGAATGATCCATTCCGGCCATGCCCTGCATGCTTCCGTGATTCATTCCCGGCATACCGGCCATCGCCTTATCCGCCTCCTTCTGCGATATTGGGCCATTGCTCATCGGCATCTCGGTTGTAGAACCCACGCCGAGGCCCCGCCCGAGACTTGGACCGCGATTTTCCGAAGTTGCACTCCCTTCGCGCAGCATGCCCATACCTTCCTCCATGCTGGCCCCGCCCTGCATGCCCCGCCCGGTTCGTGTCATAGGCCCAACGCTCGAAGACATCTGGTTCATCATGTGGTGCGGAAGATGGCAGTGCAGCATCCAATCGCCGGTGCGATCAGCAACGAATTCGATGTCTTTTGCCTGGGCTACTCCTACCAAGACGGTGTTGCCCCGAGTCCAAGCTGACTCCTGTTGGCGTGCTGCCTCGCGACCCGTTTCCCAGAACGTGAATCCATGGAGGTGGATCGGATGATGATCCATACCCATGTTGATCATCCTGATGCGCACGCGCTCGCCCTGACGGATGATCAACGGAGTTGCATCAGGACCCGCCTTGCCGTTGAACACGAGCCAGTTGAATTCCATGTTCATGCTGTTCGGGATCGAACTATTGGGAAGAACGGCATATTCCTGCAGCGCTATTAAGTAGTCTTTGTCCACGCGCGGAGTGTAAGCAGTCTTGGGATGAATGATGAAGCCACCAAGCATTCCGACCATTTCCTGCATTGCCATATGAGGGTGGTAGAAGAACGTGCCGTTTTGATGAAGCGGAAATTCGTAAACGAAACGTTCGCCCGGCATCACGGGCTTCTGGCCAATGCCTGGCACGCCATCCATCTCGATAGGAAGTTCCAGCCCATGCCAGTGAATCCCAGTTGGTTCCGGCAAATGGTTATCGAATACGATGCGTACCCGGTCTCCCTCGTTCGCCTGGATCGTTGGGCCAGGCGCGCTGCCGTTAAAACCCCAGAGATCAAAAGTCCTGCCAGGAACGATCACCTGCTTCACAGGTTCGGCGACGAGATTGAAAACCTTCACGCCGTTGTCTATGGTGAATGGCAAATCTCCGACGTCGAGCGTTGTAACCGGAACAGGTATCGAGTTGATCGACCGGGAGTCTTGGTTGGGCATCACCCGGATTTTGGTTGAGGGCTGTGTGCCTTGTTGCATGCTTCCATGCTGCATATTCATCTGACTCATACTGCCCTGTCCGTTCCCGTTTTGCTGGGCGGAAACGATGCCGCGTCCGGCAAAAAGGCCTGCAGATAGCGCAGAGATCTTGTTGAAGAAGTCTCGTCGGTTGTTCATAAATCCTTGGTGTGGACTACAACTATGGTGTTTGGAGTTTGCAGACGCGCGGGCGCTAGGCGGTAGGCCCGGCGCTCACAGGATCGAATTAAAAGTTGGTGAGGGTACTAAACTCGGAGGACGGAGAAGGCAGGGGAATCGTGAGAACTGAGGGAATCGGTCGCAGTGAGCAAAGCGACGCGGTTAACGTAGAGCACCTCGTCAAACGAAAGGCAAGAGGCCAACCTAACGAAATGGGAAGCGTCGACAAACTGAACAACACTCGCAATCTTTGTTTCCATCACTGGAAGTGAAGGATCGGGGCACGGTTGCTTCTGATGAGACCGATTGCTCGGCTCAGGGGATTTCTGACCCGGACAACAAGCGTGTCCAATGCGGGTAAGATGAGTGCCCGACGTCGAGTCGTCATAGGCGCTCGACTGCGTGGACGCTTTTAGAGAGCAGGACAGCGCGCATTGTGCGTTGATGGCGGTAGCCACAATGGCAACAACTACCAGGATCTGTCCTAGAGATCTAAACATCTTCTTTTAGTTTACCGCGACTGCAACTCCTAACTTGCTGGTTGTGGCTTTGAACCCAGGGAATTTAGTTTGGCCGACCGTAGTTGCGCTCGTTATAATCGCGGTTTCTCTCTTGGTGCCCGTAATCATTGTACTGATCGCCATACCCGCGTTCATCAGAGGGTGTTTGACAAGGTCAGATCCGCACGATCCGATTGAGCATGAGGCGAATGGCGGCAATCCCTTGACTGGCCTTGGCAATTCGTATGAACATACAAAATTCGAATGTCGGGAACTGTCCATGTCGCCCACTACGTGCCTCATTTTCGGCATTCCAGATTGCTCACAAAGCAGGAACTCGAAGTCGCGTTCCCTGTGGAGTTCGCACGGAATCACGACTTTACTAAAGATCTCGATCTGGTTGCCATGATCCGAGACCTACGTCAAGAAAAAGATAGGTTGGATCATCTCATCAGATCTCTCGAAGAACTTGAAATTCAGTGGCCCGTTTTCACTAAAGCGCACCGGCAGAATTACAGCGCCAAGCAGCAGCAGGAAAAGGAAGAGCGCATGAAAGTAGATTGGGAACGTCGACACGAGAAACAACGGCTAATAGAAGAGAACGGTAATAGCCGCAGTTTCGGCGACTCTCGGTTGCTTGGTTCGACATGGCCAGCCGGAAAGCGTTAACTAAATCGCATCTGGATTCGAGATAGACGGAACGAGTTTGTCCGCATCCGCGGAGGCCGGTTTCTTACGCTGAGCCACAAATGGTCTGTCCCCCTCTTATGCATGTGTACGCGTGTGCGCGCGCCAAATGCCAAATTTGAGCGTCTCCCCGGCAAAACCTCGGGATTTACAGCGCTTTCGCGCCGTATCCTCCGTCAGTAAGTGCGCCGTCCCGGACTTCGATTTCGTACTCCTTGAGAACCTCCTACGGACACTTCCAGACTGCCAGATCGAGTCCTGACCTTTCAAATTATGCTCCCGGCGCAGCGGTAAGATGTTTCATTCCCTCTTTCAGTTCCCTGCTTGGCTTAAAATACGGAACTCTCTTCGCGGCCACTTCGACGCGAGCGCCAGTCTTCGGATTGCGTCCAGTGCGGCTTTTCCGTTGCCGCGTGTGGAAACTTCCGAAACCGCGGATCTCGACATGATCTCCGGTGCGCAGGGCGCGCACCATGCTGTCGAGGATCACCTCGACAAGGGCTTTAGCCTCGATCCGGGGTAGCTCGACCACCCGGGAAAGCTCTTCGACCACATCCTCTTTGGTCACGCCCTAGTGTATCGAAAACGCGGCTTGGCGGACTAAAGAAAATGTAATCTAAGCAGTTGTTTCAATCATTTAGGCGCTTCGTAGCTGGGGTCCCTGTTTTGCGCCCCGGGCAGGAGCGAGGGGTTCCCCGCCCTGAGCCCGACTGGCCGAATTTGGCGCGATTCGCTGAGGCGGCTACGCGACTTAGGTCTCAGAAGCTGGTGGTCGAACGAACACCTTTGCGCGTGTGCAAGGGTTTCTAAGACCATAGCGGGCAGCGATTTCGGCGTTCAGTGGGGTCGAGTCACTACAAAAGCAGGATAATAATC
>JBBRRL010000210.1:0-5008 GCA_038200775.1 Nitrospirales bacterium | reverse complement strand
TCTTTCGAAAAGCATTGGACGACGAGCGCCAGCCGCTCCGGTTTCCCGTACAGGATGTATACAAATTTGATGCCCGGCGCATTATTGCGGGGCGCGTCGCCTCAGGGAAAATCCGCGTCGGCGACCGCCTTATCTTCTCGCCTTCCAATAAGTCCGCCATCGTAAGGTCCATCGAGGCCTTCAACGTGGAACCGGTGCCAACGGAAGCTCGAGGCGGCCAGTCCACCGGCCTCATGCTGGATGAGCAGATTTTTATTGAGCGGGGCGAAATTGCATCCCATCCTGACTCGGTGCCACTCGAGTCCACCGCCTTGCGATGTAACCTGTTTTGGCTCGGCAAGCGACCCCTGGAGCTCGGCAAAAAATATCTGTTGCGGCTGGCCACGCGCGAGGTAGAGTGCGAAATCTCGGTCATTCACCGGATTATTGACGCCGCCGATCTGGAAGCCCGTGCCCAGCAAACCACGGTGAATAAAAATGAGGTGGCGGAACTCACGATACGGACCAAGTATCCGATCGCCTTTGACGCCTACGCCGACTCGGCGGTGACCGGCCGATTCGTGATGGTTGACCAGTACGACCTGTCCGGCGGCGGCATCGTCACCGAGGCCGTTCGCGATGGGCAGACCGTGCTTCGTGAGGAGGCGAGACAACGCGACATTTCGTGGATTACCGGGGACGTCGGACTTGACGAACGGGCAGCCCAATATGGACACCGCGCAGCACTTGTGTTGATTACCGGGGAAGCCCAGAGCGGCACCTCCTTTGTCGCGCGACGAACAGAAGCGAGGCTGGTCGCGGACAGCCGGCACGCGTACCTTCTGGCGGCCGAGAACCTGCGCCGAGGGCTTGACAACGATATGGGAGAGGAGAATGCCGGTGAAATGGTCCGCCGATTCGGCGAGGTGGCTCGTCTGCTGCTCGACACCGGTTTAATTGTGGTGTCGACAAATCCGTTTGGCCGGGACGCCGTTGACGCCATTCGCACGCTGGTGCACCCCACGCCCGTGATTGCCGTGCACATGTCGCATACGGAAGAGGCGCCGCCGGTTCAAACAGACCTGGTCTTTTCGGGGCCCAAGGATTTCGACGCGATCGCAGACGGTATCCTCGAGGAATTAAAGCGCCGCGGTGTGCTGGCGGAGGTTATCGGGGCGCGACAACAGTTCCATTACTCGATTTAAGCTCGACACATAGAGACGACTGCCTTAGGAGCCGGAAGATGTCCACCACCATGCAAGATATGATCGCCAAGGTCGGCAAAGGCGAGCGGACATCGAAAGACCTCACCTATCAGGAAGCCATTGCGGCAATGCGCTTGCTGCTGGAAAAGCAAGCCACGCCGGTTCAGGTAGGCGCCTTTCTGCTTGCCATGCGCATCAAATCTGAATCGGTCGCGGAACTGGCCGCGCTTGCCACGTCAGCGCGGGGCTATGTCAACGCTGTGGCCATCCCCGAGTCGCTCGGCGTGGTGGACATTCCGACGTACGCCGGCAAACAGGACGGGTGGCATGCACTGTTGCCGGCCGCCATTATCGCCGCTGCTGCCGGAGCGCATCTGCTTCTGCACGGGTACGAGGGCGTTGCCGGGCGGCGCTCGACGGCCGCACTGGCTTCTGCCTTAGATATTCCCGTCGATTTGACACCGGATGAGGTCGCCAATGAGGTCATGGAGAAGGGCTTCGGCTACATGGATATCGCGCTGTACCACCCTCCGGTCCACTGGTTCTTAGAAATGAGAAAGGAACTCGGGGTCCGGACGTTCTTTCAGCCGGTCGCGCGCCTCTTAAATCCCTCCCGCGCCCGTATTTCGATCATTGGCATCTCGCACCCCCCGTACTTCGAAAAATTGCCCGAGGCCCTGCGTATGATGGGAATTCCACGGGCGCTGGTGCTGCGGGGCCTCGACGGGGAACCGGAGCTGTCAATCAGCGCTGTCACCAAGGCCATTGAGATCCGGGATGACCACATTACGCCGCTGATGATCCACCCCAAGGATATGGGGATGGCAGTGGGGCGACTGGACTCCCCCGCCCCCAAAGATCTCGCGGAAGAGGGGGCCCTGATGAAGAAACTCCTGACAAATCAGGTAAATGGCCCCGTTAAAGACTGGGTCACCATGAATGCCGCCGCAATTCTCTATCTCGCAGGCAAGGCCGCCTCCCTGCGCGCTGCGATGCCGTTAGCACTGGAAGCCCTCGCCTCCGGCGCCGCGAAAGACAAATTAGCCGCGCTCACCGGCAGACGGCTTGGAAATTGACACACTTTCAAGCCGCATGTTAGCTTTGTCAATTCATACGGGCCACGCGGAATCTGATTCATGCCACAGGATCTAAAGGGCATTCTCGGTCGATTGAAATATACCGACGATGCCCACGTCGTCGAGCAGATCACCGAGCACATGAAGGCGGTAAAAAGCCGGATGGCACGGGTCCGGCGCAAGCTTGTCGTGATGAGCGGCAAAGGCGGTGTCGGCAAGAGCATGACCACCGTCAATCTTGCGCTCGCCTTCGCGCGCCAGGGTGATCGGGTCGGGGTCCTGGACGTGGACCTGAACGGCCCGTGCGTGCCTAAAATGCTCGGCATGCGCGGGCAGCGTTTCGAGATGACGCCTGAGGGCGCCATGCCTCCCATCGGTCCGCTCGGAATCAAAGTCGGCTCCATGGATTTTTTTCTGAACGAGTCGGCGCCTGTTCAGTGGAAGGGTCCCATGGATCTGAGTCCCGTCTGGCTCGGGCTCACCGAGATGAACGTGATTCGGGAATTTATTGCGGACATTGTCTGGGGCGAGTTGGACTATCTGCTGACCGATCTTCCGCCGGGAGCCGCAGCCGACAAACCCCCGGTGATTGCCGGGTTCATTCCCGAGCTGGATGGCGCAATCATGGTGACCACTCCTTCAGAGATGGCCTCGGACGTCGTGCAAAAGTCCATCGCGTACGCTCGAGATCTCGGCATCAAAGTCCTGGGGATGGTGGAGAATATGAGCCGCTACCGGTGCCCGCATTGCGGAATCGAAAGCGATCTCTTCGAGGGCGATACCGAGATGATGTGTCAGGCTCTGGACCTCCCTCTACTTGGACGCATCCCCTTCGACCCCGCTCTGGCACGGTCGTTTGACAAGGGGCTGCCGTTGCTTGACGTCGATAGTTCCATCGTCAAACGCTATGATGAGATTGTGACGCGCGTCAAATCGTTGCTCGACTACAAGAAGATCATGGCCCGGCAACTCTAACGGACACAAGGAGTCCCGCGATGAAGTTCGTCTGCATGAAGTGTGAAACCTACATGAACTTCGAAAAAGTTGAGAAGCCCGGTGAGGGCTCGTTGGGAGTCTTCTTCGGCTGCCCGTCCTGCGGAGCCCGGTTTACGATGGTGACGAATCCCGGCGAAACCCAGATGGTCAGCTCGCTCGGTGTGCAGCTCGGGGGAAGGGCTGCTCCTGCTGAAGCCTTTGAAATGACCCGCGGCGGCCTGCGCGCGGACGGCGCCGGACAGGCCGACATGGCAAACTATCTCACGGAGCACTACAGCGACACGCAGGCGTCCACCGCGCCCACCGGTGAAGGAGAACCTGAAAAGAAATCCGGCGGCTGCCCGTTCTCTGCCGTCGTGGCGCAGATGGGACTCGGGTCGAGCACGGAGACCCGCGCTGATACCAGTGAGTTTGAATGGACAGCCGACGCACTGGACCGTCTGGAGAAGACGCCTTCCTTTGTCCGTCCCATGATCAAAGGCGGGATCGAGGCCTATGCCCGCAAACAGGGCTTTAAGAAGATTAACCTTCAGGTGATGGACGATTCGAAAAACGTACCGGCCGGCATCCCTTGGTCCCCTGCGGCAGAGAAGCGTCTTGAGAATATTCCCGATTTTATCCGCCCGATGGCGCGTAAAGAGATCGAACGCATTGCCCAGGAGCGTGGAGCCGCGCAGATCACAGAAGCGATCATGGAGGAAGCAAAGACAAAGTTCGTTAATTTCATGTGATGCCGGCACTCCGCGATCTCTCGCTCCCTCACCTCCCTAGAAGCCCGATAAACCTTCAAGCCTTACTCTACTCACTTTTCGTCCTTTGCCTGGTTTCTGAACCCGTTTGGGCGACGTGGGTCTACACCGCGAATGAAGGTGACGGTAGCATCTCGGTCGTCGATACCGACACCGGAGAACGGACCGCAACCCTGCGGGGGCTGCGGGGGCCGCACAATATTCACCTAGGGTCTGATGGCATGCTGTACCTGACGGACGGTCCCGCCAATCAGGCCGTGAAGGTGGACCCGCAAAGACTTCGAATCCTGGCTCGATGGCCGGTCGGACGGGGCCCCGCGCACGTGGTGATGACCCCCGATGCGAGATTTCTGCTTATCACCAATTCGGATTCCGGAGACTTGACGATCACGGATGCCGCTTCACTTAAAACACTCGCGACCGTTCCCGTGGGCCGGACTCCGCACGGCATCGCACTTTCCCCCGATGGCAAATTCGCGTACATCGCGAACCTTGGCAGCCGCGATCTGGCGATTTTTGATGTAGCGGCTAGAGTATTGGTCGGATCCGTGGCCCTTGAAGACGCCGCGGTCCAGGCATGGGTGGACCCGCAAGGCCGGTTTGTGTATGTGACCGGATCGGGCACAGCTCAGATTTTTAAGATCGATGCTGCCTCCAGGAAAGTCGTCGCTCGAATCCAGGTTGGCAAACGACCGGCACAGCTCGGCGTGTCCCCCGACGGCAAATTCGTGATCTCCTGTGATCAGGAAGCTGGGGAGTTGACCGTCATTGACGCCGAGACTGATCGAGTCGTGACTCACCTGTCTCTCGGCAAATGGACGCATGGGCTTTCGTTCAGCTCGAATGGCAAGCAGGTCTACGTGACCAACACCCAGAGCGATGACGTCTCGATCGTGGACCTCGGCACTCTGACCGAGGTTAAACGCGTCACGGTCGGCAAGCGTCCGAACGGCATCGCCGCAAGCTACCCGAACCGCTTTGATTCCCCGTGAGGTCTCCCGTC
>JBBRRL010000209.1:0-5016 GCA_038200775.1 Nitrospirales bacterium | reverse complement strand
TCAATGCCTTCTTTGAGTCCGGCTAGGACCACCGTGTCGAAGGACCAAACAAGGACCGTCAGGATGATGGCCACGACAAATCTGTGCATTCGTAAAAGACCTAGATTAGATCACCTACTGTAGAGTAGGACGGATTTGACTGTCATTCCCCTTTTCGTAGGGACTCCCCTGGTGAATCAGTACATTAATTACACATGCATTCGCACTGACAATTGCTGTGCACCCAATTGCCAGGAGCCGCGAGGATCTTTGTGCCATGCGTTGGCCGGCGAATACGTTTAGCGCGTTAGCGAGTCTCCGGTGCCCGGTGGTGTCGTCTGGATACGGCCCCCGAGCGTAGGAAAGCGGTTCTTCAATGCCTGTTGAATAAGCCAGGCAATCCTGCGGTATGAGAAATGACCCTTAACTCCTGACCGGACTCGTGCAATGTATTCCGCTTCCGCATAGTCCATTTTGAATAGACAACGAGTCCGAAACCCGAAAGGCGTCAAGTAGGCCGCGGCTTCCGAATGCGAGAGCGCAAAGCTTTCCAACTGTTCACCAATAACGTCCATAGTCTCACGATACGGAGCATCGAGGCCTGCCGCCGCAAGAATTTCCGGACACTCATAGCCATGGATCGTGGTGAACTCCTGGCGAACCTGCTGGCACCGCCGATGCCGATGCAGGTCCCTCCAGCCTCCAAGATCCATCAAAATGTCAAAAATGAAGGCGTACCCGCAATGGAACTCCTTTAAGAGCTCGTCATGGGCACCGCGGCGATGCAATGCCAGATCGATCAGTTCCAGTTTGTCTTTTTCTGACCAGCCCTGCACCGCGGCAAGTATCTGTCGGTATGGGTAGGCGGTGACCTTGTACAGTAAGGTCGAGGCAAGCTCGTTCACGGGCTCGTGCGCGGGAACAAGTTCTACCGGCTCGCTCGTTTGAATCGCACCGAGACGTACCCGCTCCAGCGCAAATGCCTTGAGCTCCTGGTATGTCTTCAGGAAGTAATCATTCGGCCTGGCATAGCGCGCGAGCGTGGGGGCCAGCGGTTCGGTGAGGGCAGTCGGGTGTCCGCCGAGCTCGCTCCAGATGTTCAGCGGGGGAGCGGCGCATGCGCTTTTGAGGTCCTCTCCGATTCCGCGCAACTCCGCGATGGGGAGAGACAGAAGGCGGCTGATCTGCTTTTCCAGCGTGCGAATGCTCACCACCTGGCCCACATTGGTCCGCGACGCGAGGGTCAAAAGGTATCTGGTCACGTCGAATGTTCTAGCCGTCATTGTCCGGTCGTACACCGCCGTTTTCATTTCTGACGGCTGAGGGGTAGTGCGGCAGAGGTAGTCCTTCACTGGCTGGTAAAGAGATTCGTAGGTCTGATGTAAACGCGCAGCAATCCCGCGGTAGGTGGCTTCGACCGGCGTGCCCACGATCTCGTCCGGTACAAAGACCCCGCCCGGTCCGAAGTCTTGATAGCGCGAGGACTTTGCCTGCCCATCCCAGAGGGTCTCATCTTCAATGTGGATTGCTGCGAGCTCGGAGATGCCTTCAAAGCAAATAATGACGTGCCCTAAATCGGCGATCGATGCGTGGCCGTAGTCGAAATAGAATTGTTCCCAGAATTTTTCTGATGAGTGACTATGGACCCACCGCAGGCTGTCCTCGATGGAATCTGCAGAGCGGCTGTAGCGCGCCAAGGCGTACGCCGATTTTTCCGGTGGCATAGGAGCGAGCGCAAGCACCCGCCGACTGGATGCGGACATGCTGCGCATGATAGGGGGCTTCTGCCAAACCCGTCAAGAGTTAGATAAGCAATTGAATCCCTATAGATGGAGTGTTAGGGTTCGATTGTTAGAGGCACGTTCCACGTCCATGTGCTGGAATGCGGCCATCTTTGCTGGAGGATTTGAAAGGAAGCTGACCGCGTGGACCCGATTGTCTTCACTCCTGAAGAGTTGAGCCTGGTCACCGACGAAAAGTTTTTCCGTGCCAAGGCGCGGATCATGAAAAAAGTGCGGGAGACCTTGGGTGCCTTGCATGCCGAGCTCAGGACTGAACTGCAAGGCGTCGACCTGCTGGCTCCCGTAGGTTTCAATCCCGAGGCGCACCAGTTTGTAAAAGGCGAACATCTGGAGGATTGTCCGTACCAGTACCTCGACTACTTTAAACACTTCGATGAAGGCAATAAGTTCACTTTTCGCTCGCTTTTCTGGTGGGGCCACTACTACGTGTTCGCCTTGATCCTGGAAGGGGAGGGGTTGTTCCAGTACAAGAAGAACTTGGTGAACCGCTATGAGCAAGTTGCCGATAAGGATCTGTCGCTGTGCTTGGGAGGAAGCCCGTGGGAGTGGAAGCGCGGCGAAGGCTATACGATGGAGCTTATTTGGGAGCGCAAAGTTGATCTTGTGGCATTGCTGTCGAACCGGTCTTTTCTAAAAGTCGCGCGGTTTGTGCCCTATGATGACCCAAACGCACAATCAGGTCGTCTCGACGAGATTGGGCGGTCGACGCTGCGCGAACTCCTACCTATCATTACGCTGTAGGAATAGGCTTCGTAAGTTTGAGATCCCCCTCGCCCTTCCGAGATTCCCATGAAGTAGCTAAGCAATCGGCGGCGTGTCTTTGCCAACATCCTTGGCTGTGGGAGCACCCTCCAGCCAGTCGACCCTCCATCCATCCTCAAAGATGGTGACTGCCTTTGACCCGCTGGAACCCAGGCTTCATGAACGAATTGACCTGGCATGTAGATATATCCATGTTCTCGGACGTCGAAGCGTTTCCCACTGTCGTTGTGCTTGAAGACGTGTGACCCGGCCCAGGATGATGACAGTCTCGCTTTTTTCGTGCGTGTGCTTAGGAATATGGAGCGTTTTTGGGAACTCAATCATCAGGGTTGTTGCATTGGTGTTCGGATCGACACGAAGAATTGCAAAGAGAGGCGAGTCACCTCTCAATTCGGGAAGCAGCTTTTCCCAGACCAAGTCTGCCTTGTTCTTCATGACGATATCGTCAGCGCGTGCGGACGGCATGCTCGCGGTCAATTGAGCGGCGGAGGGTGTGCATAGAGTTACTTTTTCCATGAGGTCACCTTTCCTTTGAGATCAGAAGAAGACGGAGACCCGCCCACTACTGAGCATGCTGGTCCAAGCAGTCTTCCTATTCCAGATTTTGGGCATTGTCATCCACTCCTAAAAACGTGTCAAGGTGTGTTGAAGTTCGAGGAGGTTGAAGAAGAATCTCTCTCTACGGGGCGAGACAATTGTTGGAGCGTGTTTCGACAGGCCCTTCGACTTGGCTCAGGACAGGCTCAGGACGAACGGATTATTGTCTATTAGTTTTTTAAGATTTCCCGCACGCGCGTCAGATCCATCGCCTCGGCCGTGTGACCGTCTCGTCCGATCACGGTCGTTGCCATCGTCAAAGCATTCAGGATCGCTTCGTTTGTGGCTTCAACCGTCGCGGTGAACAGGGGATTCATGTGAGTGTCGGCGAACGCAGTAATTGGATAGGTGGCTTGGACCGGATAGTGAGGAATGATGGTCGCGGTCGAGAATGCCAATATAAAGTCGCCGCTACCATGTCTTGCTGTCGAGCCAGTCCTCGCCAATCCCAGGGCGGCGCGCTTGGCTAGCCGCTTTAATTGCCGGGCGTCGAGGGGCGCGTCCGTCGCGATGATGATGATGACGGAGCCTTCGGCGCCTTTGCTGTCCGGCGGGCCGTACAGTCTGCCGATTGGGACACCGCTCATCACGAACTCGCTTCTTCGGCCGTGATTGGCGTTCACGAGGACGCCGACCGTGAAATTCCCTTCAGTGGAAACAGTACGAGATGACGTACCGATTCCGCCTTTGAAGCCATAGGCGATTAAGCCCGTTCCCGCCCCGACGGTCCCTTCCGATACAGGACCAGCAGATGCACCATCGAGAGCCCGAATAACATCGGCTTCGGAGACATGACGACCCTGAATATCGTTGAGGCGGCTGTCATCACATTCAGCAACGACCGGGGTGAGGGTGTCATCGGTTACGCCAATGCCGGGATAACGGCCGATCATCCAGCTCATCACACCGTTCGCGACTCGTGGAAGATTTAAGGTGTTGGTCAGCGCGATCGGATATTCCAGGAAGCCTGATTCCTCAACCCAGGCCAGGCCGGTCATCTCTCCTGTACCATTCAAGACAAATGCGCCGGCGGGAACCTTTTTGTGCCAGACGTCGTCCCGGGGAATGATGACTGTGACGCCGGTGCGCACGGGTCCTTGGCCGGGAATAAGCCGCCCGCTGCCTCGGATCAATGTCGCATGACCAACCCGTACTCCGGGGACATCTGTGATAGCATTTAGCGGACCGGGAGAGAGGTCGCCGAGGTAAAGTCCAAGTGATCGCGCCCGCGCCCTGGATTCTTCTGGAACCGAAGCCGGCAGACCTTGGGCTTCGGCGCAGGCGGAGACCCCAATGAATAACAGGAGAAATAGCGGCAGAATCAATGCCGGCCGCCGGCAACCGGATAGCCGGCTTGCAGCCAGGCGTTCATGCTCCCGCGAATGTTGTAGACATTCTTGTAGCCGAGGTCACTGAGCGTGTCCGCGGCAATGTTGCTGCGCTTGCCGGATTGACAGTAGACCACGATATGATCATCAAGACCTACGCCGAGCTCACTGTGGCGCCGGCCGATTTCCCGGTAGTCAATATTGAGATCGGTTCCTGGAATCGCCCCGCGGTCATGCTCTTCGATTGTACGAACGTCCACCAAGACGAAACCTTTTTCGGCAGCGCTGGGGGCCTTGTCGAGAGCGGTTTTGACCTCCTGGACAGAGAGTTGTCGCACTCCCGAGGCCGACCCTGTCGTGACGAAAGCGAGAAGAACGACCAAAAGGCTTAGGGATGAGGCCCATCGAAGCTTCATGGCTTGCCTCCTTTGAAGAGAACTTGACTCCAGAGACCTGTCAATTCCTACGGCTTCGAGTCAACAGGCACAAATAGGGCGATGCTTGCGGTGTAGCTATGCAGAAAGTTATTTCCACCGACTGGACCAATC
>JBBRRL010000208.1:0-5029 GCA_038200775.1 Nitrospirales bacterium | reverse complement strand
CGGAAGTAGTGCCGAAGAAGTGCGGAAGTTAGTGCATCAATTCCGCGAAAAGCTTGGCGTGCCTGAGAGCGACGCGCGCGTCGAGAGCGGCAGTGTGGAAATAGCTCGTCGCGATCCTGTGCTGATTGAGGCCAGCAGTGTGCCGCAGGGAGACTATGTCCTGGATAGCCGGCAACTGTACGAGATCCTCCTTCGACCGATACAAGCCGAAATTGCCGCGGCTGAGCATATTTGCGTAATTCCTTATGGTCCACTTCACTTCTTGCCCTTCCATGCGCTCCACGATGGTGAACAGTACCTGATCGAACAAAAGGCGGTCTCGTATGCGCCAAGCGCAACGATTCTGCTGGAGAGTTGCCAGGGCGGGTCCCTGAGCATTGATCGGATGCTGGCGCTGGGTGAACCCGCTTGCGATCTCAAACCATTGCCGTTCGCACGCGAAGAGGTTGAACGCGTGCAAAAGATACTAGGGCCGGAACGGTGCCGCACAGAGTTCGGAGTGGACGCGCTCCGGACCGTTGTCCTGGATGCTGGTGGCGTGAGGAACGGGCAAGCAGGCGACGATGTTTGGCACTTTGCCATGCACGCGATGTTTGTTCAGGCCGCCCCGCACTTGTCATATCTGCAACTCGCAAAGGCGGGCGGAGATGACGGTCGGCTTTTTGCATATGAAGTTGCCGCACTGCCGCGGGCTGCCTCATTAACCGTGATGAGCGCATGCTGGACAGCGATGACGCGCGAGGCGCGTGGCGCGCGGCGACGAATTGAGCGGCCTTTTATATTCATTTCTTGTGGCCGGCGCTCAAACCGTCATCGCAACACTGTGGTCTGTCGCCGATGAATCGACCGCGGCTCTGATCGTGCAGTTTTATGAAATCATCGATAAAGAGCCGCTAGGACTGGCCGAAGCACTTCAAAAAGCACAGATTGCACTGCTCAGCTCTCCGAAAACATCTTCCCCTTACTATTGGGCGCCCATCGCACTTTATTGCAATTGGAACCCCGGGATGGTGACCGGCGACGACGGCGCCGTCCGAACCATCGCAGCCGAAGCGCAAGTTGCGGCCGAGCCGATCCAAGTATTGATGAGGAAGGGCGCCAGTTTGTTGGGGCGAGCCCGAATTGAAGGCGAGAAGCAAAGCTACAGTCTGCTTCCAAAGGGAGAGAAGGAGGCGCTCGGACAGGCAATCGAGATCTTCGATCAGATACTGGAACGAGAGCCTAACAATCCGGCGGCTCTACGACAGCGCGGCATCGGCCACTACGCGCTCTATGAAATGGACAAAGCCGAACCCGATTTGCTTAAGGTTTGCCAGTTCGATGAGAATGATGCGGTTGCAGCGGCTGTATTGGGTTTGATCTACTCTGACGGGAAGCGAGACTGCGCAGCTGCTGTCTTTTATTTGGAACGCGCTTTCGCGCTTGATCATCGCCTGCAGCTTGATTACCCGTCGTATCGAACGTACTATCTCTCCAGCGCACTTGAACGTTGTAGAGCGGAGCTCGCGGTTCGGGACCACACTCGAAGGCTGGCGACAACGCCGAACGATCCTTTTCTTTATGCCGAGCGTGGCCAAGCATATTGGCTGTTGAGCTTCAACGGCGACAATCATCAGGAAAATAGAACAAAGGCGCTGGCAGACTTCGATCGTGCGCTCGCGCTGGAACCCGATAACGCTTTGGCGATCGTTCGGAGGGCCTGGATGGAAAGCCCTGGCACAGGGCCGCCCGACATCTACGCTCGGGCGGTTCAAATTGATCCGGGTTGTGCGGAGGCTCATATGCGGCTCGCACAATCGCTGCCAAAAAAAGAGACTGCCCGGTCTCTTGCCGAGATTCAACTTGCTTTAGAATGCGACCCTTCGATCCGGCATGCCCATTGCCGCATCGCTCAACGGTATCTTGATCAGGGGGATCTGCGCCGGGCGATTGAAGAATTCGAAACCGAGGTCCACAGCGATCCCAATTGCTTCGATGCATATCTCTATCTCACCCAAATCTATGCCGCGTTGGGGCGTCCTCAAGAGGCACGGCACTCCTTAAGAGAATCGATCCGCACCAGTTCTCACGCACCCTACGAAGGTGGGCCAGGGGTGGGCTTGTTAGACAGTATTGTCTATGCCATTCGTGACCTTGCGCGCCGGATGCTCGCAGAGCAAGAGGCCAATAGCCCGGAGCTTCCCCTTACTCTTCTGACCTCGCTGTTCGATCAAGCCAACGCAATCGCAAATAAGGGACAGTCACGCGAAGCTGCCGCGATATACACAGAGATACTCCGTCACGACCCGAATAATGCCCGCGCGTACGGTTTTCGAGGAGGCTGTTACGCAACGTTAAACGAAAACGACCACGCTATTCCTGATCTTCTACGAGCGACTGAGCTCAATCCAAATAACGCGGACGCGTGGTTCAATCTTTCACTTGTCTATTTCAACCAAATGAAATATGGCGAGTCTCGCGCCGCGAAAGAGAGAGCCCGGCTCCTCGACCCGGAGATGGTTCAGCGTAAGGAGGCAGAGGATGACCGACTTCGGACGCTACCTGCCCAAAAGGAGCCGTTTGATCTGGGGAAAGCGTTGCAAGCAGCCTATCGCGAAGCGCGCATGCAATGTGCGCACTGTGGACGATCACTGCGGCGTCCGCTAGGAACGCAATTTGCTATCCCACCTGCCGCTCGGGAGAAAGTCGCGGAAGGAATTCCTTATTACTGCTCCTTGTGCCGGGTTAACTCCTGTGGCGCGTGTGCTACGGACGATAAAGACACAATGAAATGTTCTCGATGTCTCTCTGAAATGGAGGCTTGGGGAGAAGCAAAACAGGCGGCTGAACGCCGCCCTGTAACCCAGAGGAAAGAGGACGCTAGCGGTGCATGTGTCTCATGTGCCGCATCGGGGCCCCTGCGCCTGGGACGTCTGTGTTCGATGTGCTACGCGGCCTCAGCACAGGCAATGGCCGGTTTGAATTACGAAGGAGAGACTTCAACCGAATGTGGGCGCTGCGGGACCAAGTTGGCTGTACAGTTGGCAGAAGTATTTGCAACCGGTGGCGGTGACATCGAGTGTAGGGCGTGTTTCGGGAAAAGGCTCTCTCGCCACAAATCGGGGTAGGTTGCCAGCCGCAATAAGATGGCACTTCTGTCCAGGAGGTCCCTCAGGGTTGAAAAAAACCTCGAACCTTCTTGGTTACGACCTCGTCCGTAATGAGGCCTCCGTCCGGAAGTTCGTCGTATACCTCCAGCAGCAGTAACTCTGCGCCGCTGTACAACTGTGCCAGGTATCGGCGCCAGTCAAAATCCATGCTCGGAGATAGTGGACCTTTGTTCAAGGTGTCTTGCGAGAATGACAGGCCCAAGAAATAGCGCACAAGAGGAATCTTCGCGTAGTGCGTTATGGCCTGGAACGCGAACGTCCCCAGTTGCTCGTTTGACATGGCAAGAAGGTTCCCGCCCTTTGGCAGACAGCTCGCAACGCTGACGATGGACATGTCGGATACGGCATTGGTTTTCCTCGCTGTATTGCCGTCCGCTCGCACGTCGTAGCGGTCTGACCGTAGCGAGGCGTCCGCGGCCATTATTCCGAGCATTCCAGGCAATTGGGTTCCGTTCACGAACGCCCACGATTTCTCGATCGTATGCGCTGGTACGGGACCGAATGGAACGCTGTCGTAATAAGTCGAGGCGGTCTCCCGCTCGTGAAGAATAAAGAGGAATTGATAGCCCAGGCGCTCTCCTAACTCATCGATGATTTTGGTGCCCGGAGTGCCGAGGTGGTGGATTAGCCCTGCCCAGGTGGTGATCCTTGCGCCGAACGTGGCTTCAATTCGGGCTGCTTGACCGAAATGAACCTCAACGGCGGCCTTACGAAAGACTACGGCTTCGTACTCCCCGGGCGCCTTGCCAATGCCGAGGAACCCTCCCTTTGGAGGGCGACGTTCCGTTAACGCCTCCAGGGACGGGTTCGGCCCGGCCTGCTTAATAACCAGGGCCGCGGCTGCTTCCCTATCCCAAGCGTCTATTAGTACGGTTGTTCTTCCAGCAGAAGATATTTCCTTTTTGCTGCTGACTGTCATCCCCTCAGGTTGCTGTGCGAGAGCTGCAGCGAAGGCCTGTTCAGTCGAGTCTCCCACAGCCGTTGTTCGTTTAGACCGGGGGGGGGAATTGCAGTTTCCGACTGCAGGAAGAGGCCCCGCGGGGAATCACTAAACAGTTTTTTGCGAGCTTCTTCGAGGGTCGCGCCTTCGAACACTATGATATTGTGATTCACAGCGATTTTCTGTCGGTTCCAGGGAATTAAAACACGCCCCAGGGCCGAAAGTTTACCACAGCCTCCTCGCTTCCACGGGAGATGATAACGAAGGCGCGCCCCTAGAACGTCGAGAGGCCCGCAGCGGAGCGTGTCTTTGAGGTCCATCAGTCCTGAGTTCGTGCACTGCGTTTTCTCCAGATATGGACTGGTTTGTTTGGAGATGCAGATGCCGAGATCTGCCTCTGGAGCAGTCGCGTCGACGTGCATCTGGCCGAACAAGGCCGGCGAGATCTAGCCTCGCTCGCGAGGCCTTAGTGACCATTGCTTCAGCCCGAGGTGCCTTCTAGCAGGCGCTTTGTTTCTTTGTCGAGTACCAGCCTGACGTCATCAGGTGCGGTCGCCCCTGATTTGTTCTTCTTTCTCGGGTCCGCGCCGAACATCATCAAGGACTTGATGATGACCCTCTGAAGTTTCGCGTGTGGCTCTGAAAGAGGATTGATTCCTTTAACGGCGAACATGATGGCCGTCTCGCCATCTTCATTCTGCGCATTCGGATTCGCACCTGCCTGCAGAAGTGTTAAAACGACGTCACCGTTGCCTCTGAGCGAAGCGAGCATCAGGGCAGTGGTACCCTCGCGAGCTTCCGCATCCACCTTTGCACCCGCGGCGATGAGCACCTTGACCACGTCAATATGTCCGTTGACAGAAGCCATGAGCAGGCCCGTCGTTTCCCCGAAATCCGCTATATCTGCATGAACACCGCGCATGAGGAGCCCAACAACTAT
>JBBRRL010000207.1:0-5055 GCA_038200775.1 Nitrospirales bacterium | reverse complement strand
GGTAAATGGCTTGCCGGCTAGCTTCTGCCGCAAGAAGACTCCAAACACTGCTCCATACGCTCCGGACGTGCGTGAGCGAGTTCCGTACGCGTTGAAGATGCGGATCGAGTTTACAGGTAGGCCATAGACCTTGTGCCAGTGGAATGCGGACAGTTCGCCGAGATACTTGCTCAGGGCGTAGGGATATTGCGGGGCAATTGGATGTTGTTCACCTGTCGGCACCTCCGCCATCCCATAACACGAGGAGGATGCCGCATAGATCAACCTGTGCACTCCGGCATGCCTCGCTGCCTCTAGCACGTGTACCGTGCCCTGGACGTTGGTCGCCATGTACTCAGCGGGCTGCTCGATGGAGGGCACAATGTCGCCGATACCGGCGAAGTGGAACACATACCGAGCGCCGGCGAAGAGCTTGTCGTCGGGCGCAAGTTCGCGGACATCGCGCTCATCGAGGATGACCTCAGGATTCGCCGCATGCTGGACGAGATTCGCCGCTCGGCCGCCGATGAGATTATCGATGACGCGGATGCGAAAGCCCCGCTCGACCAGGAAATCGACTACGTGGCTGCCGATGAACCCGGCGCCACCAGTGACAACGGCAAGCGGTCTCGGCGGCATCACGACACCTGGATGCGCTTCAACACTTTGACATTGTAATAGCGGTCGTCAGTCAGGCTGTTTGGCAACATTCCTGCGCGGATAGCCCGGCACAGATCCCGGACAGCCTCCTCGATTCCGCGCTTCGGCTTGAAACCGATCTTTCTGGCAATCTTGTCGGAGTTGATGTGATAGGAACGATTGTCGTTTGTCGGCGTAATCTCGATGGGAATCTCGGCCTTCTCGGGAAGCTCTCGTTGCACAACCTCTTTCACCATCCTTGCAATCTCCATGATGGTGTGATTCTGGTAACCGGCGTTGAAAGTTTCGCCGGCAATGTACGCGCTCGGCACTTCGAGCAATTGCTTATAGAGATCGCACATGTCCTGAATGTGAAGGTTCGGACGCTTCTGCTCCCCTCCGAACACCGTGATCGTACCGTTATTGACAGCATGATTTGTCAGGATGTTGACTGAGAGATCCAGCCGCTGCCGGGGGCTGTAGCCACAGATGGTAGCCGGACGGATGGCGACACAGACAAATTCGTCCGTCTGATGCTTAAAGAGGATCGGCTCGCACATGCCTTTGAACTTGTTGTACAGCGTCAGAGGCACCAGCGGATGTTCTTCGGTGACTTCAGGGGCATCGGAAACACCATACACGGAGCTTGATGAAGCATAGATAAATCGCTTCACGCCCTGTTCTTTGGCGGCGATCACCAACGGCTCAAAACAGTCATAGTTGATCGTCTGGCTCAGCCGCTCGTCGAGCTCAAAGCCGGCATCATTCGAAATGCACGCCAGATGGATCACGGCATCGATTCCGGTGCAGGCATGGCGAAATGCCGCAGTGTCCCGGACATCGGCTTGAATGAGCTTCACTTGCGTCGCAGGACTCAGTTCGCATCCATAGTACATGGTGTCGTAGACTTTTACCTGATAGCCCGCATCCACTAACTGTGGGACGAGTAGCGTTCCTACATATCCGGCTCCGCCGGTGATTAAAACATTCTTCACGTTTGAAACCTCAGTTTGAAACCTCAATGGGAGAGCAAGACGGAGGTTAGGAAGCCACCGCACGGCGCTCGCATGGAATGGTGTACCCGGCCGCTATCGCATCATTGCGAAACATTTTCACAGTCTCGAGTGAGTAGTCGCCATGATCTTTACCTAACAGCGGCAGCTTGTCCAGGATATCGTTCGTGGCCGTGATGATATGGCAGCCGATTTCGTTTGCCTGGACAATGTTCAACACCTCCCGGGGGCTGGCCCACAGCAGCTCAGCCTGCGGCTTACTTTCGAGCAGCTTCAGGGCGGCCCTCATGACAGGCACCGGATCTACCCCCGTATCGGCAATGCGTCCGGCAAACACAGAGATGATGGCCGGCGTCTCACTAAAAAGATGCGCCACGACGTCACGGACTTGCTCTAACGTCATGACGGCGGTGACATTAAGCTTTACTCCGGCCATCGAGAGCGCGCGGATCAATGAGCCGCAGAAGTTCCGTTTGGTATCGGTCACGGGGATTTTTACGTTGACATTGCTGCCCCATGAGGCGATTTCCATCGCCTGATCCTCCATCTCGTCAAACTCGTCGGCAAAGACTTCGAACGATACCGGTCGGTCCTGCACGGCGCTAAGCACCTCAAGGGCGAATGCCTTATAGTTCGCGATACCCGCTTTCCGCATGAGGGTGGGATTTGTCGTAAAGCCTTTGACCCAGGGTTTCGCGCACATCGCCTTAATGCTGCCCACGTCCGCGCCGTCTGCGAAAATCTTGATAGTCATTCCCTCGAGTTGTGTCATCATTTCTCCTCTACTTGAGGGTTTCAGCCATAGCTTGCATGACGAAGAATGATGGCCGCGGCCTCCCCTAAATCGGCACAAGTCGCATCCGGGGTATCACGCAGCGGCTCTGCGTAGCCACGGTCAATAAAAATCGTGAAGCAACCGGCGGCTCTACCTGCCCCTACGTCCCGCCACCGATCTCCCACCATGTAACTTCGGGTCAAGTTAATTGCACGTTCTTTCGCGGCGGCCAAAAGCATGCCGGGCTTTGGCTTGTACCAGGTTCCTTCGGCGCTGTCGAGGTCCCAGCACACCTTGACCTCGTCGACCGCCAATTGCTCGAGAAGGTACGCGTGCATCGCCTCGATGACCTCCCTGCGCTGGATTCCCTTCGCAACATCAGGCTGATTGGTCGCGATAATCACTGCAAAGCCAGCCTTCTTCAGTTGAAGAATGGCGTCGGCAACACCTGGGAGGATTTCAAACTCCCCCAGTGAGGCTGGCGGATAAGGCACGCCGTTTCGGACAAAGGCACGATTGATAACACCATCGCGATCAACAAAAACGGCCCGCTCCCCAGTCATCGCCTGAGCAGCCTGTCCGCGCTTTCCCACTTCGTATCGCTCAACTGCAGCTTCGGATGAGAGACCAGGCAGTGCCAGGCGACCGCATGAAAGGCCTCAGTATGCGGGGTCACATGCTCGGCGTTGATAGTAGGAATGACCAAGACCGCATCGCCCATCTGTTTGGTGTACCCGCCATCGCGCCCCACCACGCCATAAATTCTCAAGCCCTTTCGCTTGGCTTCGTCAACCGCGCGGACAAGATTGACACTAATGTTCCTCGCAACATTCCCACCGCCGACCGAGAAGACAAAAATGGCGTCATTATCACCGGCGCGGCTAACTCGTAACCACGCCGCAAAGACGGTTTCCCAGCCTTCATCATTCGTGCGTGCGGTCAACTCTGCCACATTATCGACCGGAGTGTATGCTTCGATTCCGCAAAGCTTCCTGAAGTCGTTGACGGCATGGCTACAATTCGCAGCGCTTCCCCCGACACCCAGTACAAACAGCCGTCCGCCTCGCGCGCGCAGATCCACAAGGCCCTCCGCAATACGCTCCACCATCTCACAATCGACGCGTTCGCTGATCTGGCTGGCTTCAGCGAAATATTCCTGAGCGTGAGATACCTTTGGATTCAAATTGAAACCTGTAATGGGATTTTGAGGGCCCGGAACTAGCCAGCTTCTAACAGAGGCCGGCTAATAGAGTCAACGATTTCTCGCTGCAACAGAGTCGGGGCAATACGGTCTTGTGAGATGCAGCTCTATTTCCTCAACTCCATGGTTTGCACAACATGCTCTGCGAATGGCAATGCCGACGTAAAAGCCGGAGAATTAGCATTGAGGACATGCGTTGAGCAGACGCCATGCTCTATCACAAAGTCATTCACTAACTCCGCAGTGTGAACATTGACCAGCTGGGCGCGAATTCCCGCAGACTTTCCCGCCACCAAATCATTTGACTCAAGTCCGCGTACCAGTCCGGCCGCTTCACGATAAAAACCTTTCTTGGTCAGTTTGCTGATTTCTTTAAGCGCCAGCGAGCGGAAGTGATCACGATTCTTTGTCAACAGACGCAGCATGTACTTCCCCATGCTGAACGCATCGGTCGTATTGGCCCCTTTCAACCCTGAGTATTGTTCGCGTCCAAGAAGTGGTAAGGCAGAAGGGCCAATGATCACCTCACCGTCTGGCCGCCTCGTAAAATGGATTCCAAGAAACGGGTTACGCAGATCGGGGACTGGATAGATATTTCCCCTAACCTGGATTTTCGATTGAGGACTAAGCTGATAAAACTTCCCCAAAAAAGGAAGAATCCGATAGTTCATCCCCACATCACAGGCGTGCGCAATCCGGTCTGCAAATAATCCGGCGCAGTTCACTAGATGCCCATATGCAATGTGACCTCGTGCGGTTCGTGCCAGTCCGACTGCCTCGGAATGTTCCCACGCGCAACCAAACTCGAAGCGCACTCTTTCTTTCTGAGCGTCCTCCAGAAGCGCCCCCATCACTGCCTGGGGGGCCACAACTGCCGTATCCTTTACGTACAGCGCCCTTTCCGTGGTCTTGGCATACGGCTCGAGTTCTCGCAAGGTTTGTGCATCGATGACCTTGGCCTCAATGCCATTCGCCTGCGCGCGGCTGTGCAACTCCTCAAGCGCCGGAAGATCTCCAGAAGTTCGGGCAACGATCACTTTTCCGCACTCATTGATCGGCAGACCTCTCTCCCGGCAGTATGCGCGCATGCGCTGGTTCCCCGCGACGCACAAACGAGCTTTGAGTGAGCCGGCTTGATAGTACACGCCGGCATGCAGCACACCGCTGTTCCGTCCACTCGCATGCATGGCCGCAGCGGGCTCTTTCTCGATCACCAAGACCCGCCCCCCATATCGCCGATGCAGTTCTCGGGATATTGTGACCCCTACCACCCCCGCTCCGACCACCAAAAAATCACAGAGGTCGTCCATTGTCCCCTAGACCGACATCACGTCATCGGCATCGATCTCCACGGCTGCGGCCTGTTGGATGAGGTGCACGGAGATCACCAGGCGATGGCGCTTGTCCTTGCGCAGCAAAATCCCGCGGATACCTTTTAATGGACCGCG